>JALWYT010000121.1 GCA_026992705.1 Thiotrichaceae bacterium | reverse complement strand
AACTAATTTAGAATATTAGTATTATCTTATATTAAAAAATCTATTCGACAACACTATTTCCCTAGGAGGGATTAAAATGAAATTACGTATCGCAACATTAGCGACATTAGTCGCACTATCTGGCTCTGTTTCTGCAGATTGGTTTGATGGTTGGAATAACGGTAGTGGTGATGGTCAAGCTACTGGCAATGCTAATGGTTATGGAACTGGTAGTGGCACTGTAAACACAACAGGTAATGGCAATGCTAATGGCTGGGGAAGAGGTAATGGTAATGCTGATGGTGAAGTTGATTTTCAACTAACATTTAAAGGTAAAGGTAAAACTGACATGGATTCTGCTATGGCTGGAAGTGGTGATGGCAACATGACAGGTAATGGCACAGGTAATACTGCTTCAGCAACTAATATGGCAGGCAATGCTTCTGGTGCAGCTCAAGGCACTCAGGATAGTAATGGTTATACTTACCGTATGCCTGGTTACGGTGCTATGCCTATGATAGGTAATCAAATGCCTGTACCTCCTGCTATGCCACAAGCTCAAGCTCCTGTCGCTATGCCTAAAGCAACAGTTCAAACGCCTGCTGCTCCAATAGCACAACCACCTGCTGGCTATCCTACTTTCCAGCAAATGCAACAAATGATGGCTCAGCAACAAGCCCAACAACAAGCTTTTATCCAACAGCTAATGGCTATGCAAGCTCAAGCACAAAAAGCAACAACTCCTAAATCTGCTACTGCAACACCGACAGCTCCTGTTGCTCCTCAAGCAAATTTAACTGCACCTGAAGCTCCTAAAGCAGACACTAATGCAGAAAAAGCACCTGAAGCTCCTAAAGCAGACGCTAATGCAGAAAAAGCACCTGAAGCTCCTAAAGCAGATGTTAAGTAAACGATAAACCTTGAAACTTGAATCAATCAGTCTGTATTGATGTAAGTCCAATAAAAAAGCCCAATATTATTTGGGCTTTTTTATTAACCGTTCTTACTCTACTCCAATTTAATTTATAGTAAAAATCTTACTTATCTTTTAATATCCTTTGCCATATCAATAATCCGCATTGGAATCCATGTGTTTGAACAACTAAAACACCGTGTAAATCGCATTCAGCAAAACAACATCGCTCATCTATTAAAAGACTCAAAAACAGGGCTTGAGAAAGAAAGCCTGCGGGTGGATTCTAGCGGACATATTTCACAAACAGATCACCCTTCTGTATTAGGCTCTGCTCTTACTCATCCGACCATTACAACGGATTACTCAGAAGCCTTATTAGAATTAATCACCCCACCCTGCAATAAAGCCATTGATGCTTTTGAGTATTTATTAAATATTGAAAGCTATGTGTATCAACACATTGAAGACGAATTACTGTGGACAAGCAGTATGCCCTGTGTGCTTAATGGCGAAGATGATATTCGCATTGCACAATACGGTTCATCGAATGCAGGCAGGATGAAATCCATTTATCGGCACGGTTTAGCGTGGCGATATGGCAAGACGATGCAAGTCATCGCAGGTATTCATTTCAACTATTCTATTGCAGAACATTTTTGGGCAGCGTTTCAAGAAATCGAAAATAATACGCAAAGCTTGCAAGATTTTATCAACCAACAATACATGGCAATGACTCGCAATATTCAACGCTATGGCTGGTTAATTCCCTACTTTTTCGGCAGCTCTCCTGCTATTTGTCAATCATTTTTAGCGGGTAAAGAAAAGCCTGAAAATATGGAAATATTAAACCAATACACCTACTACGAGCCGAGTGCGACATCCTTACGCATGGGCGATATTGGTTACACCAATCGCAAAGAAAACAAAGTCGGTATCAAAGCCAATTACAACTCCCTGAAAAAATACACCGACAGCCTAGAATACGCTATTACAACCCCCTGTCCCAAATATGAAAAAATTGGCATAAAAGTACAGGGTGAATATCGTCAACTCAATAGCAATATCCTGCAAATTGAAAATGAATATTACAGCACCGTTCGCCCTAAACACGTTCTACAAGGCTATGAACGCCCCATTGATGCCTTAAGAAAACGTGGTATCCAATATGTTGAACTGCGCTCTTTAGATATTAACCCCTATCACCCCGCTGGCATGAGTCAAGATCAGCTATTCTTCCTTGAAGTCTTTATGCACTTCTGCCTGCTACAAGAAAGTCCCAAAATCACCCAGCAAGAACAGCAAGAAATTGACAATAACCAAAGCCTTGTCGCCCACAAAGGACGACAAAAAAAACTAAAAATAAGCTGCAATCAACAAGTCACACCGCTAAAACAACAAGCACAAGATATTATCTCTGCTATGAGTGCCATCGCAGAATTATTAGACCTCGCCCATAATAGCGACTGCTACCAACACGCTGTAGAGCAACAAGCCCAATTAATACAATACCCTGAGCTAACACCCTCTGCCAAAATAATGGAAGATATTCGCAGCAACGATCACAGCTTCTTCAAATTCGCCCAACGCAAATCAGAAGAACACCGTCAATATTTCAAAAAAAGAAAACTCTCCACCACCTTAATGAACGAATTTGAACAAGCTGCAGCACAATCAATTATTGAACAAAAACGCAAAGAAGCAGAAGATCAATTACCCTTCGACGAGTTCCTAAGCCGCTATTTATCAGGAAAATTATGATCCTTGGTTGTAAAGATACAACAAACTGGCTACATTTATGGTTAATCGTTGTAAAAGTAGCTCTGACTAAATACCAAGGGATTTATAATGCGAAACAAAATAAATCAATTTCTAAAAAAACATAAAGGCTTCATCCTTTTCGTATTTTTAATCGCTATTTTCCGTGGCGGCGTGGCGGATTGGCACCCTGTTCCTACTGGCTCAATGAAGCCAACGATTCTTGAGGGCGATGTTATTATTGTTGACAAGCTCGCCTATGATCTACAAATCCCTTTTACTGATATTTCCCTTTGGCATTTAAACCAACCTAAACGTGGTGATATTGTGGTATTCACCTCGAAAGCCGCTCACAAACGCCTAATTAAACGCATGATCGGCTTACCGGGTGACGAAATTATCATTAGAAATAATCAATTATTTGTGAACGGCATTGCAGCTAATTATAAAGCCATTGGTGGTACTGAAATTATTCCGTTGCGTGAAGAAGACCGCGAAACAGGTATTTATGTAATCGAAAGCATCGGTAATGATTTTAAACATATTATGCAGGTCAAGCCGACATTACCTAATCGACTCAAAAATTTTGGTCCTGTCAAAGTCCCTGATGGGCAATATTTTGTGATGGGTGATAATCGAGATAATAGTGCCGATTCTCGTGTTTATGGCTTCGTTCCTCGCAATGAAATTCGGGGAAAAGCAATAAAGATACTATTATCCATTGATCTTAATGATCATTATCAACCAAGAAGTGAACGATTTTGGGAAAAACTACAATGAAGCCATCACAAATTGACGACACCAGTAAGCTTATCACTGACCTAAAAACAATAACGCAAGTGTGGAATCACTTCGAATATAAACAGTTAATCACTTGGCGAGTTCGCTTCTTTATTAGTTTAATTATTGCTGCAGTCACCTATTACGTTTATCCTCAAGCTGTATGGATATGGTGGATAGTCCTTGGTCTATCAGCGTTTTCACTCATTACTTTTGCTGCCACACGCTTTTTTATCCGCCGCAAACTCAAAGAAGCACAACAAAAATTAGAACTACTACAAAAACTTGAATATCAAAACATGCAATCCAACCACGAAAACCACTCACAAACACCTCATCATTAACTTTATCATCCCCTCTTCTGGAACTTACGCCCCTGCATCGCCGACAATATACCGCGTAAAATCCCCATCTCTGACTGCTTAATATCAATACGCCCAAACAACCGTCTTAGCCTTCGCATTAAATGTTTTGGATTGTCTGGATCTAAATAGCGAATCTCTTGTAGCACCGTTTCTAAATGCTGATAAAATTGCTCCATCGTTTGATTATCAACCACAGGCTCTTGTTTGACATCAGGCGTTGCTAACGCTGAATTATTAATATGAATCGCACACTCATAAGCCATTAACTGCACCGCAGCAGCAACATTTAAGGAGCTATAATCAGGATTACAAGGGATATGCACCAAAGACTGGCAATACTCCAACTCGGCATTGCTCAAGCCACTTCGCTCGCGTCCAAATAAAATCGCAATTTTTTTATCCTGACTTTGCTCCGCTACATAAGCCCCACACTCTCTCGCTGAACGAAGCTGCCACTGCAAACTACGACTAGAACGTGCTGAAGTACCGATAACAATCTGACAATCGGCAATTGCTTCAGGCAAACTATCAACTCGCATCGCCTGCTCTAAAATATCATCCGCACCCGATGCCATCGCCGTAGCTTGAGCATCAGGAAAGCGTTTAGGAGCAACCAAACACAGCTCCGACAAGCCCATCACTTTCATTGCTCTTGCTGCTGAACCGATGTTTCCTGGATGCGATGTTTGAATCATCACAATTCGGATGTTTTTGAATGCCTGTTTCATGTTATCCTTGCTTGCTTCTTAAATTATGAATATGCCCTAAAACTAAAAGACAGAATAATGAACCTAAATCCAATGCTAAACACGGCAATCAAAGCCGCTCGGGAAGCGGGCGAAATTATTACTCGCCATGCTAGCCAAATTGATCAACTAAATATACAACAAAAAGGCATTAATGATTTCGTAAGCGAAGTCGATAAAATGGCAGAAGATAAAATTATCTACCTGCTAAAAAAAGCCTACCCCGCACACTCTATTCTTGGCGAAGAAAGCGGCAAGCATAATATCGAAAACTCAGATTTTGAATGGATTATCGACCCATTAGACGGCACCACAAACTTTCTTTACGGCTTGCCCCACTATGGCGTATCCATCGCCTTGCGTCACAAAGGTCGATTAGTGATTGGCGTTGTCTATGATCCCGCTAAAGATGAAATGTTTTCAGCCAGCCGAGGCGGAGGAGCAAGACTCGGCAACCGCCGCATCCGCGTATCAGGTCGTCCTTCCATGCACAATGCCCTGCTAACCACAGGCTTCCCCTACAAACCGGAACAAGATGTACCGCTATTTTTAAAAACCGTTGAAGCCCTAATCCCCGACACCGCAGGGCTTCGCCGCCCTGGTGCTGCATCACTCGACCTCGCCTATGTCGCCGCAGGACGCTTCGACGGCTTCTGGGAATTCACCCTAAACTCATGGGACATTGCCGCAGGCATCTTAATTGTCGAAGAGGCAGGCGGCTTAGTCGGCGACCTAACAGGCGGCAACAGCCACATGGAAACTGGCAACATTCTTGCTGCATCACCCAAAGTGTTTAAAGAAATGGCAAAACGATTATACCCTATATTAAAAGATCAGAATTTTTAAACCACAGAGTCAATTAATAAACAAAGCAGTAAGTTACAATGATACAACATTAGAAAAATGTTACTGAAGGAACAAATTATAAATACGCAATCACATCTTCCAGACGCTGTGCGGCGAATACGTCTAAGCCTTTGATTGGTTTGTGGGGGTTATTGAGTTTGGGGATGACTGCTCGTTTGAATCCATGTTTGACGGCTTCTTTTAGGCGTTCTTCACCATTAGGGACAGGGCGAATTTCTCCTGCTAAGCCGACTTCGCCAAACATAATCATATCATCGGGTAATGGTTGGTTGCGGAAGCTGGATAGTGCGGACATTAATAGAGGTAGATCTGCTGCTGTTTCGGTAATTTTTACCCCGCCGACCACGTTGGCAAAGACATCTTGATCAAACATAGACACCCCGCCGTGTCGGTGCATTACGGCAAGTAGCATTGCCATGCGGTTTTGTTCTAAACCGAGGGCAACGCGTCGAGGCATTGAGCCATGACTTTCATCAACTAAGGCTTGTACTTCAACGAGTATTGGACGAGTGCCTTCGCGGGTGACCATAATTACACTGCCCGCTACAGGCTCGCTGTGACGTGATAAAAAAATCGCCGATGGATTGCTAACGCCTTTTAGCCCCTTGTCGGTCATGGCGAATACGCCAATTTCATTCACTGCACCAAAGCGATTTTTAACCGCTCGCAAAATACGATAGCGTTCCCCAGGGTTACCTTCAAAATACAATACCGTATCAACCATGTGTTCCAGTACACGCGGTCCTGCCAGCGTGCCTTCTTTGGTAACATGCCCGACGATAAACATAGCGGTATTGGTTTGTTTGGCAAAGCGAGTGAGTTGAGCGGTTGCTTCTCGAATTTGACTGACTGAACCAGGAGCTGATTGTAATTGTTCGGTGTAGATGGTTTGAATGGAATCCACGACCATTAATTCAGGCTTTTCAAGATTAGCCTGTGCCAGAATTTTTTCGACGCTGGTTTCCGTTAATAAACGTAAATTATCCAATGGCAATTCTAAGCGTTTTGCCCGCAAACTAACCTGCTGTAAGGATTCTTCACCCGTGACATATAAGCTTTTAAGTTGAGAAAAACTAGCAAGGGCTTGCGTCAAAATGGTGGATTTACCAATCCCCGGATCACCACCAATTAAGATAACCGACCCTTGCACCAATCCCCCACCTAGAACGCGGTCAAGCTCGGTCATTTGCGTTGTAATGCGTGGAACGGCTTTTAAACTAACCTCTGACAAAGTTTGAATCGTACTAACTTCCCCCGCATAGCCTGCAAACCTAGCACTTTTCGGCTTGCTGTCTTGAGCAATGACCTCCTCTAAGGTGTTCCACTCACCACAATCACTGCACTGTCCACTCCATTTAGGATGCACTGCATCGCAGCT
>JALWYT010000120.1:701-1953 GCA_026992705.1 Thiotrichaceae bacterium | reverse complement strand
CAAAAGCCCGGCTGAATACGAGGAAGCCTATTTTAAACTTGCAGCCTAACCCGGTGTCCACTAAACCGGGGGAAGGTCAAACCTTATGGGCTACTCATTGTCGATTTTTAAATGATATATCGGAAGTATTTTTAATAAAAAATAAATTGTTAGAATTTATTTCTCCTATTGTGCGAAGGGAGTATCAGAAACTCATCAAAGAGAATAACGATATTAAAGTTGAAATAGATAAAAGCGGAGGACTAGAAGCCGTTATTTTACATGATTCTTTATCAATAATCGAAGCTGCATATTATACAACTGATGAAATTTATATTATCTCATTTTGTGGTGAAACTGAAGATGATTATGTAAATAAAAATGGTCTATTGAGTCAATGGCGTGGCTATGGTGCTGGAGGTGGCGTCGCATTAGTATTTGACACTAAACGGTTAGAACAACTATTAAAAAAAGAAGCCAAATGTTATTCATACGGACCATCATTTATTGCAAATGTAATTTATAGTGATGATAAAAAAATATTTGAACAAGAATTATCTTCCAGTCTATCTGATTTCATCGATTATGTGCAACAAATGTTTATTACTTTGCGACGTAAGGGGCTGGAAGCTCCTGATGCATCACGAGCTTTTCCTGCGTTTGTAGGGCTAATTGCACGATATAAGCATCACGCATTTAGAGAAGAAGATGAGATAAGAATTGTTTGCAATCTTCCTACACTCCCTGTGTTGAAACATGAAAAGGAACGAAAATTTCGCTTGAAAGATAGAGAACTTATACCATATATCGAGCTCTTTGATTCAGAGGATTTTATCCTACCAATAGATAGAATTATTATCGGACCACATAAGGAAAAAGAAACTCGAGCAGTTGCATTACAAGTGATGTTGAGAGGAAAAGGTATAGAAATAAGTGTTTCGGATATTCCCTATATTGAACGCTAAGGAAATTATGACATTGATTATCCGAAATCATAACAATCGGCTGCAAGGGACGGCAAACAGCGCGGCGGCTTTTGAATGTCAGTGCCCCGCAGAAAGCTCAGTGGTAGTTTAAAGTTGGTTGCCCCGCATGTTTGCCGCCCCTGAGCCGTGCCGTTCGGCTAGAAAGCAAGTGCTTTATCAAATTGACAGCTCTTTATCACAAAAGCGAACGAGGTTAAATAATGACGGGAAAATCAAATAATTTTGATCAACACATAGAAGATTTCTTGTCAGTTTTTGAGGCAGAAGATAAGCGACATGTTATTGAG
>JALWYT010000120.1:0-691 GCA_026992705.1 Thiotrichaceae bacterium | reverse complement strand
GTTATTGAGTATTCAAAATACATGTCAACTCTTGATGTAGATGTAATTATGCTTATGGCTCGTAAGGCAGCATGCATTTTTCGTTGTTTTGAATCATTAGGAATGACAAAAAGGCCGGCAATTGTAACAACAGACCGAATCCTCGCATACAATACTTCATGGTTAAAAGGTAAAAGGGTAGCTATAGTCGATGACGCTCTAATATCGGGAACAACTTTATTTAAAACACGTAATCAGGTAGCATCTGTTGGAGCAGATGTTAGTGTGCATACTCTTTTCATTAATAACAAGTGGTATGCAGAGAAGTTGATTGTACCGGATCATAATTTTCTAAGACTAAATGATGTTAGAGCATTACGGTTATGCTATACTTTAGTCGATGCTATGTCTATAGTCCCTCGCCCTTATTCTATTGACTATCCTCTTTTTGAGAAAATGGTTATTCGATCCTCAGATGTTGAAGTTCTTAGTTCTATTCCAGGGTGGATGTGTTTTGACGTCTCAACAGCACTGCAAAAACAGTATGGAGTGTTTTCGTATACAGTGCAACCCAATAATATACGGCTTCGTGAGTTAGATGCACTTTTAGGTTGGAATATATCAAAGCGTGGAATGTGTAAAATACGTATTTATGGAAGATATTCTAACCACAACATTAAAATTTCTATTTTACCGATTGTAGCTTTAGGAC
>JALWYT010000119.1 GCA_026992705.1 Thiotrichaceae bacterium | reverse complement strand
TCACCATTATGATTAATATAGCCCACCGAGCCTGTATAAGCTCCACGACCTGTCTGCTCAAGCTCAGCGATAATTTCCATGCAGCGGACTTTAGGGCAGCCTGTTATTGTGCCACCAGGGAATACCGCCCGAATAACTTGGCTAGGGCTAATATCCTTTTGCAATTCACCACGAATGTTAGAAACAATATGATGCACATGCTGATAGCTTTCCAAGCCCATTAATTCATTCACTTCAACCGTGCTAGGGCGGCAAATTCGACCTAAATCATTACGCTCTAAGTCAATCAACATAATATGCTCTGCTCGCTCTTTGGGGTGAGCAATTAATTCATCGAGCAAAGCCTTATCCGCTTGAAGAGATTCACTACGCGGACGTGTGCCAGCAATGGGGCGAGTTTCAATTTGATTATTTTTGACTGAGACTAATCTTTCTGGTGATGAACTGATAATTGCCCAATCGCCAAAGTCGCATAAAGCGGCAAATGGTGCTGGATTTTTTTGCCGCAATACAGAATAGATTTGTGAAGCCTGTAATGAATCCTGAGTAACTGCTTTCCAGGCTCGCGAATAATTAACCTGAAAGACATCCCCCGCTTTGATGTATTCCCTGATTGTAGCAATGTCATTAATATATTTATCTTCGTGATCTTCTGACAAAGATTGAAGCAGTATTTTATTTGGATGGCTCGCAAGTGGTTGAATATCCTCAATATCATTTTCTATCTGTTGAAAATAGGTTTTATATTCTCGCTCACAAACGATATGACTTTGCTTGGCTTGATGATCAACAATAATCGCTGCGGGAACTCTTACCGCTTGTGCAATAGGCAATCCATATTCATCCACAGGCAAACGCAGCACGGGTTCAATCTGCTGGGCAAGCTCATAAGCTAGATAAACAAACCATCCCCCTGAAAAAGGTAAATGCGATGTCTGCTGGCGTTTTTCCTGCTGAAAGGCTTGATCAAACCGCTCTAAAAAATCACCTTCTGTATTATGGTGAAAAATAATATTTTCTTGCGGAAAGGCAAATAAAATACTGTAATGCGATAACTTAGACTGCGTAACACTTTCGAGTAAAAAAGGATAGCGTTTAGGATTGGTATGATGCAGAGCTAATAGATTTAGCTCGGTTTTGAAAGTTTGCGTTAGCATAGATTAAGAGTTGAACAAGTCGCTATTAATGTAGTATAGCGACTTGTATTGAGAACTAAATCTTTTTGAAGATTAAAGTTCCATTCGTACCACCAAAACCAAATGAATTACTCATAACGACATCGACTTTTGCATCACGAGCTGTATTAGGTACATAATCCAAATCACAAACAGGGTCTTGGCTATCAAGGTTAATCGTAGGTGGTAATACTTGGTCACGGATGGCAAGTACGGCAAAGATTGCTTCAACACCGCCTGCTGCACCGAGCAAATGCCCCGTCATGGATTTTGTTGAACTAATCGCAACATTTGAAGCAGCGTCACCTAATGCTCGCTTGATTGCGACCGTTTCGGCAACGTCACCGGCTGGCGTTGAAGTCCCGTGTGCATTGATATAATCAATATCTTCGGGGTTAACACCTGCATCGTTTATAGCATTTTGCATACAACGAGCAGCACCTGCACCGTCTTTTGATGGGCTAGTCATGTGATACGCATCACTACCCATGCCATAGCCAACAAGCTCACAATAGATGTCTGCACCACGAGCTTTTGCGTGTTCGTATTCTTCTAAGACAAGAATCCCCGCACCATCACCGAGAACAAAACCATCGCGATCTTTATCCCAAGGGCGACTGGCGGCTGTTGGGTCATCATTACGAGTGGATAAGGCACGAGCTGCAGCAAATCCACCAATGCCGAGAGGCGTGGAACCCATTTCAGCCCCACCTGCGACCATAATATCAGCATCACCGTAGGCGATCATACGAGCTGCATCACCAATACTGTGCGTTGCAGTTGCACAAGCAGAAACGGGTGAAATATTTGGTCCTTGTAAACCGTGCATAATGGAAATATTACCTGAGACCATATTGATAATACTGCTTGGCACAAAGAAAGGGGAAATCTTGCGAGGTCCTTTTTCCAAATAAAGTGCATTATTTTTCTCGATTGTGCTAAGTCCACCGATACCAGAACCTACTTGTACACCAATACGAGGAGCATTTTCTTCGGTTACTTCAAAACCTGAATCATTAATTGCGTCCGTACCTGCACCGATACCATAATGAATAAACGGATCCATTTTACGCTGATCTTTCTTTTTAATATAACGATCAACTTCAAAGTCATCAACATTACCCGCAATTTTAACGGTAAATTCACTGACATCAAATAAGTCAGGTTTAAGTGTATTAATACCACTCACCCCTTCTTTTATATTATTCCAAGCTTTATCTAATGTCGAACCGACTGGAGAAACAATTCCGAGCCCTGTTACAACTACACGCCTTTTAGACAATGTTCCGCCCTCTTTTAAGTTTAGTATCAAAAAGAATATCAACGAATACGAATACTTACTGTGCCGTAGTGGAGGCTCAGGCTTAATATTAGAGTCTTTTTGAGTAAATCTTATCTAGGAGGAAGCTCTGATTAAATAAAAAAATATACTGTAGAGCTTCCAAATGACTATTTAACTATTCGCATTAACGTAATCAATCGCAGCTTGAACTGTTGTGATTTTTTCTGCTTCTTCATCAGGAATTTCTGTTTCAAAGGCTTCTTCAAGAGCCATAACTAGCTCAACGGTATCTAAAGAGTCTGCACCTAAATCATCAATAAAAGAAGAGTCTGGCTTAATTTCTGATTCATCAACACCTAATTGTTCTGCAACAATTGCTGTGATTTTCGCTTCTATGTCACTCATTTTGTCTTTACCTTTTTGTCTATTTATCATAAATATATCATTTTTGTAATAACTCAGTTTAATTTACATACAAGGTAGTAAATAATTAATTATTTGATAACAAAGATATATTCAAATCAACACAAATAATCAACGACTTACCAACCTTGCCATCTATTACACGGAGTAATTACTAATTTTCGTGTATTGTATTGAAAAGTTACTAAGCAATCCAGCAACTATTCATTTTTTACCGTAACAACTCTATTTAATAGGTGTTCGTAGCTTGGATCGGAGCATCTTTATGCCATATACATTCCGCCATTTACATGGATTGTTTCACCTGTAATATAAGCACCTAAATCTGATGCCAAAAAGAGAACCGCTCCTGCAATTTCAGAAGGCTTGCCTAAGCGATTTAAAGGAATATTACCCAATAAGGCTGTTTTTTGATCATCGGATAGCTCTCTAGTCATATCCGTATCAATAAAACCAGGAGCAACCACATTAACAGTGATGCCTCTTGCTCCAACCTCACGAGCCATTGATTTAGAGAAACCAACAATACCCGCCTTAGCCGCGGCATAATTCGTTTGCCCAGCATTGCCTGATGCACCAACAACCGAAGAAATTGAAATAATTCGCCCTGCCCTCGCCTTCATCATGCCTCGCAGCACTGCTTTGCTTAAACGAAAGATAGAAGTCAGATTGGTATTGATAATGGCATCCCAGTCTTCATCTTTCATTCGCATTAACAAGGTATCACGGGTAATGCCTGCATTATTAACCAATACATCAACCCGCTTATAATCTGCGTTAATATTCTTGATTAGCTTATCAATCGACTCAGGTTCAGTAACATTCAGCACCATGCCCTTGCCTGCAATACCCGCATCAGCCATATATGCAGAAATTGCATCAGCTCCCTTGTCCGTGGTTGCTGTGCCAATAACCGTTGCTCCAGCATTGCCTAATGTTTCTGCAATCGCCTTGCCAATACCTCGGCTTGCACCTGTTACCAGTGCGATTTTTCCATCCATATTTGTCATATTCATTTTATTCCTCACAGAAAGCTAATGCTTTGTCCAAACTTGCTGCATCAGTAACGCAAATTGCCTTCATTTTACGGTCAATACGACGATTTAAACCAAATAGCACTTTGCCCGGCCCAAACTCCACTAATTTGTCTGCTGCAAATTCATCTCTTAAGGTATTCACCGTATCCACCCAGCGAACCGCTTGATAAAGCTGCTGACTTAACGCCGTGCGAATTTCCTCATCGCTTTGATGATCTTTTACATCAACATTATGTAATACAGGCATATCCGATGCTGAAAATGCAGTTGCTGATAATTTCTCGGCTAATTGCTCTGCCGCAGGTTTCATCAATGCACAATGCGATGGCACGCTGACGGCTAATTTAATTGCACGTTTAGCACCTGCCTCTTTCGCAATATCAATCGCCTTGTCAATACCTGAGGCATTACCTGCAATGACCACTTGCCCAATTGAATTAAAATTCACTGCCTCGACCACTGTATTATCATCAGCCGCTTGCTCACAAACCGCAATGACATCGGCATCATCCAAACCAAGAATAGCTGCCATCGCCCCCTCACCAGCAGGTACTGCCGCTTGCATCAAACGAGCACGTTCCGCCACTAAGGCAACCGCATCAGCAAAGACTAATTTACCCGCAGCAACCAAAGCAGAATATTCTCCTAAACTATGCCCAGCCATACCCACAGGCAAACAACCGCCCTGCTCTTGCCAAACTCGCCATGTCGCCACACCTGCTGCCAACATCGCAGGCTGTGTATTTTCTGTATTATTTAATTCTGCCTCAGGTCCCTCACTCACCATTGCCCATAAATCACGAGATAAAATATCTGATGCTTCTTGAAATGTCGTTTTAACAATAGCATAAGATTCCGCAAGCCCATCCATCATACCAACAGACTGTGAACCCTGCCCTGGAAAAACACCCGCAATTGCCATGTAAATACCCACTTAATCTGAAAAAAATACTTATCCTAAAGCAAACCGGTTCTGCTGAAAACCCGTAATTTATATAATTTTCTCTAGAAAACATACGAGAAAACTTAACTGTTTTAATAAAAAAAACTTGTCATATAAAAATTAGCAACCATAATGAACAGTATATTCATATACGGAGTAAATAGCTGGCTTATGGCTAAAGAAGATCATATTGAAATGGAAGGCACGGTAAAAGAAGCCCTGCCAAATACAACCTTTCGTGTTGAGTTAGATAACGGGCACATTGTAACTGCTCACATATCAGGACGTATGCGTAAACACTACATCCGTATCCTAACGGGTGATCGTGTTACCGTGCAACTCACACCTTACGATTTAAGTAAAGGTCGTATTACTTTCCGTGGAAAATAGGTAGTATACACATATAATCAAGCTTAAACTTGATCATTTACTTAACGATACCTAAAACAAAAAGCTCTGTTTTAGCAGGGCTTTTTGTTACACATATGCAGCAGTCATTCCCTAAAAAAAGATACATTGTTGTTAAGCTAATGACGTTATATATCAATTCAATAAAACCCCTTTATTCTATCCAGATTAAACTCGCCATTCGCCCTGTACTTGGGTTTCTACGATAAGAATAAAAACGTTCTGCATCGCTATATGTGCATTCACCACCGCTGTATATTTGTTTAACGCCAATCGCTTCTAAGCGTAGCTGGGCGAGGGTGTAAATATCGGCTAGCCATTTGTCGTTGGGTTTTGGTTTAAAGGCTTGTTCGGCTTGAGTTTGGGCAGAGATAAAGGCTTCTCTTACTTCTTCGCCTACTTCAAAAGCATCAACACCAATTGCAGGACCTAGCCATGCCATAATCTGTTCAGGTAGTTCGTGCATGGCTTCGACGGTTTTTTCTAGGATTCCTGCGTGTAAGCCTCGCCAGCCTGCGTGACTAGCTGCGACAACTGTGCCTTGCGTATTGCAGAAGAGCACAGGCAGACAGTCTGCTGTCATAACGACGCAAGCTTTGTTTTTTTGGGTGGTGAATGCAGCATCAGCATCAATAAGTGGCTGTGGATCATCTAAATTAGAAACTAGGTTGCTATGAATTTGATTAAGCCATACAGGTTGCTCTGGTAAACCTAGCGTATGGATTAAAATCTCTCGGTTACGTTGCACTGCGTCGGCATCATCGTTGACGTGATCGCCCAAATTCATGCTATCAAATGGCGGTAAACTCACACCGCCTTGCCGAGTTGTGGTAACAGCACGGATATTTTGTGGAGCATCCCAGTTAGGAATTAGCCAGTTGTACGGTAAATTGTTCATTGTAATTGCTCCAATAATTGTTGCATATCATCTGGTAAAGCAACCTCCCAAGCAACGGCTTCGCCCGTAGCAGGGTGATTAAAACCAAGTTTGCTAGCGTGCAAAGCTTGCCGTTTAAATTGCTGAATAGCCTGTTTTGTTTCCTCGTTAATTCCTTTAGGAATACGCGGACGACCACCATAAACAGGGTCGCCAATAATTGGGTATTTTTTATAGCTAAGGTGTACGCGGATTTGGTGCGTCCGTCCTGTTTCTAAATGTACTCGCAATAAGGTGTGGTGTGGCAGTTTTTCTTCAATACGATAATGGGTAATCGCATATTTGCCTGATTCAGTTACCGCCATACGCTTACGATCAACAGGATGCCTGCCCATATAAGATTCAATCGTTGAGCCTGCAATCACTTGACCATGCACAAGAGCTAAGTATTCACGTTTCACAGTGCGTTCTTGTAATTGATCAACTAACGACTTATGAGCCTGCAAGGTTTTTGCAACAACCATTAAACCTGTGGTGTTTTTATCCAAGCGATGCACAATACCCGCACGTGGTAAATGTTTTAATGCTTTATCATGAGCGAGCAAGCCATTAACCAATGTCCCCGACCAGTTTCCAGCGGCAGGATGCACGACAAGATTTGCAGGCTTATTAATGACAATGA
>JALWYT010000118.1 GCA_026992705.1 Thiotrichaceae bacterium | reverse complement strand
ACCGTATGCACACCCGCGAGATAGCCGCGTATGGTGGTGTTGTCAATAAGATGCCTGTTTTTGCAGCCTTCTTTGTCTTGTTTGCAATGGCAAATACCGGTTTACCTGGGACTTCAGGTTTTGTTGGTGAATTTATGGTAATCCTCGCGAGCTTTAAAGCAAACTTCTGGATGGCTTTCTTAGCAGCTACAACATTAATTGTGGGAGCGGCTTATACCTTATGGTTAGTTAAGCGTGTGATGTTTGGTGATGTTGCGAATGAACAGGTTGCTGCGTTAAAAGATTTAAACAAGCGTGAATTTATTATTATGTTGTCATTAGCCATTATGGTGTTATGGCTAGGTTTATGGCCACAGCCATTGACCGATGTTATGTCTGAGAGTTTGCAGCATATAATTCAACTTGCTTCAACATCAAAACTACTATAGAGGCAGAAGATATAATGATGGATATGAGTATAACAAAAGACATTGGCGTTGCATTGCCTGAGGTTTTTCTGCTGTGTGCTACTTTTTGTGTGTTGATATTGGATTTATTCTTAAGCAAGTCAATGAAAATTATTACTTTTTTGCTAACACAAGTTAGTTTACTGGCTACAGTATGGCTAATTTATACTTCAATTGGTAATAGTGGTGGTCTTGTAAATGTTGAGCCTGTGTTTGCTTTTAATAATATGTATGTAAAAGATGCTCTTGCAGATACACTCAAAATTGTCATGTTATTGATGGGTAATCTTGCTTTTCTTTATTCACGAATTTATCAACGAGATCGTAATATGTGTTCGGGTGAGTATTACTCACTTGCTTTATTTGCTATTCTTGGCATGATGATTATGGTGTCCGCCAATACAATGTTGTTAGTATATCTTGGCTTAGAATTATTGTCTTTAGCAATGTATGCAATGGTTGCACTACAGCGTGATAATGGACGGGCATCAGAAGCTGCAATGAAATACTTTGTACTCGGTGCTGTTGCCTCAGGTATGTTGCTATATGGAATGTCGATTGTATATGGTTTAAGTGGGCATATTGATTTAGCGGGTATCACCGAGTATATATCTGCCAAAGATAATATTACCTCGAATATTGGCTTATTACTTGGTTTATCATTTATTCTTGTTGGATTAGGGTTTAAGTTAGGTGTCGCACCGTTTCATATGTGGATACCCGATGTCTATGACGGTGCTCCAACCGCTGTAACGCAATTTATTGGTACATTACCCAAACTTGCCGCTTTTGGTATGGTGTTTAGATTATTAGTGGGTGGTTTAGATGGTTTGCAAGATAGCTGGCAACAAATACTCATCTTCTTAGCTGTTTTATCTCTCGCTATCGGTAATATCATTGCGATTGCACAGACGAACTTAAAGCGAATGCTTGCCTACTCAACCATTGCTCATATGGGGTTTGTGGTGCTTGGTATTTTAGCAGGCACGAAGGAAGGGTATTCCGCAACATTATTCTATACCATTACTTATGCCTTAACCGCATTAGCAGGCTTTGCTGTTATTATGTTATTAAGTCGTAAAGGCTATGAAGCGGATCAAATCTCAGATTTAAAAGGCTTAAGCCGTCGTCATCCTTGGTATGCTTTTTTGATGATGATTGTTTTATTTTCAATGGCGGGTATCCCACCTACCGTCGGCTTTTATGCAAAATTGATAGTCATTCAGTCAATTATTGATGTGGACTTAGTATGGCTAGCAACTTATGCTGTAATACTATCAGTGATTGGGGCATACTATTACCTACGAGTGATTAAGATTATGTACTTTGATCAGCCAGATGCTGTGCAATCTGAAAGAGCTGATATATCGATAGAATTTAACATATTACTCAGCACAAATAGTTTAGCTTTAGTGCTATTAGGTATTATGCCTGGTAGCTTAATGGCAATATGTATTGCCGTCATTAATGCAACAATAATTTAATGTATTGTTTAAAATAGTTTTCTGCATAACTAGTTTATAAAAAAACCTGTTTCGTTTGAAACAGGTTTTTTTACTCTAGTGTCTTAGTAACTGATCTTAGTAGCCACGATTACGTCGCTCATTTTGTTTATCAATTTCTGAGCCATAAATATAACCAGCAGCTGTACCAATAGCAGCTCCTGCTAATGCACGCTTATCAGAGTTATTACCTGTTGCTTTACCCAATATAGCCCCTGTTGCAGCACCAACGGCAGCTCCACTTGCAGCATTAGATACTGGCTCATTATATGTACTACAACTTATTAAAGTTAATAAGCTAACTATTGTAATTATGCCCGTTAAAACTTTCATTCTTTTTCTCCTATCAATTTTAATACTTAAAATAAAACCTACTAAAAGGTTCTTCTGCTCTGACAGAGTAATAAGTAGATAATTCAAAGTCTTTTTGTAAAATCTTCGTTATACTTTTTAGTCAATATAGCAATATCTATAGTTTATGATGAATAATATGTACATTGGCTTTATCACCGACCCTATCGAGGCATTTAATACCAAAAAAGACAGTTCTTTTGCCATGATGCTAGCAGCACAGGCGAGGGGCTGGATGCTTTATTATATGCAACAAAAGGATCTATATGTGCGAGATGGTATTGTTTATGCTGATATGCAAGCCCTGCAAGTTAAAGATCAACTTAACGATTATTATCAGATAGACGAAAGCATTACTCAGCCATTGCACCAATTAGATGCTGTTTTAATGCGTAAAGATCCGCCTTTTGATATGGAATATATTTACAGCACCTATCTATTAGAACTAGCAGCAAAGCAAGGTTTATTAGTGGTCAATCGAGCTGACAGTATTCGCTCTGCTAATGAAAAATTCTTCACTACCGAATTCCCAGAATATTGCCCTGAAACCTTAGTCACAAGAGATATACAGCGAATCAAGCAATTTATAAAAGAGCTTGGACATATTGTTGTCAAGCCGCTTGATGGCATGGGGGGAGCAATGGTTTTTCAAATCAAGCAAGGCGATCCCAATACCAATGTTATATTAGAAACCATTACACAATACGGCACACAAACCATTATTGCTCAACGCTTTTTGCCTGAGTATAAACAAGGTGACAAACGCATACTGATCATTAATGGCAAACCGTTCCCACATGCATTGGCTCGCATACCCGCAGAAGGCGAGGGCAGGGCAAACCTAGCCGCAGGAGGCGAAGGGCTTGGTGTTGATTTAAGTGATAAGGAGTTTGAGATATGTGAAAGACTCACGCCACGCTTACAAGAAATGGGGCTAATGTTTGTTGGCTTGGATGTGATTGGTGATTATATCACGGAAATTAATGTCACTAGTCCAACCTGTATCCGTGAGTTGGATAAGCTATATTCAGCCGATATTGCAGGTTTATTAATGGATGAGATTGAAATAGTACTACAAAATACAATGAAAAACAGACAACAATAAACTATTATTTAAAAAATAATAGTTAAGGGAGATAACACATGAAGATTTTAACATACTTTTTCTTTTGTATTGTTACATTTTTTTCGAGTAGTATCGTGTTAGGGAATGCAATAATATATTCAGTCAAAGGTGTTGAGAAAGGTGATTATCTCAATGTCAGAGAACAAGCTAATGCTAGTAGTCCAATTGTTACACGAATACCGTATGATGGAACAGAAATTGAAAGAATTGGCAATGAAGTTGATAGTACAGGAAATTGGTGGAAAGTCCGTTGGCAAGACAAACAAGGGTGGGTTAATAACCGTTATTTAACAACAGTTAGTCCATCAAAGCAAGAGGGTAAGGCTATATTAAGCTGTGGTGGAACAGAGCCTTTTTGGAGTATTAAAATTACTAAAACTCAAATGACTTATGTACCAATGGATGGTAATAGACTAATACTTCCGATAACCTATAATAAAACCTCAGAAAATAATACTTCGCTAGCAGGAATTTATGCAGAAAAAGATAACAATAGAATTATCGCTTTTTTAGAAAAAGTGCCTACTTGTAGCGATGGAATGTCAGATATAGAATACCCCTATTCAATTTCAGTCCTAATTAATAAGAAACATGTGTATTCAGGGTGTTGTCATGTAAAATAGGATAAACATTAAGTACTCATCAATAACGCTAAACAAACCAGTGGAAGATTATAAAAAATACTCAGAATAGGTATTAGCGAACTCATGTTAGCTTCTTACAATAAGATGCTATGACTTTAAAAAAAGAAAAGGATAGTAAAGTAAACTAACAGAGTTTTTCAATTTTAATTTACCGTTTTTTTGAAAAAGGCAATTCCTTGGGCGGATAGTGTTGATTTAATTTTATTAACTTTATTAGTATCTGCGATTGGTCCAATACGTACTCGATACCATGTTGCACCTTTTACTGTTGCTGTTTCTATATAAGTGGTACCAAGTGAACTGACTTTATTTTTCATTCTTTCTGCTTCAATCTTCTTTCTATAAGAACCCACTTGGATGATATAGCGAATATTTTTATTAGTTTGTGCTTTGTTGCTTTTTGTATTGCTGGTTTTAGGGTTTTCTGTTTTCTTATGATGAGAAGTAGAGGAAGTTTTACGATCATTCCACTCAGGTGGGCGAGCAACGGGAACTTCTACATCAAGTGTTGGAAGAATAACATGATAGTTAAAAGTTGGACGTGGATCATCTTCAGCTTTATTTAAATTATCTTCAACGAGTCGATCAAGCTCTACCATTTTATCAAGCCGTTCTTGGCGTCGTTTTTCTTCAGGACTTAGTTGCACTTGGGGGGTTGTTATGGAATTAGCTTGTACAGGGTTATTGGATTTTGCATTACTTGGTTCTGTAGCTTGGGAAAATTTGTCGGAAAATAGATAAATCATTAAGGCAATAAAAAGCCCTAATGCAATACCTGCTAATATCCAGCTAACAATATCATTTAAGGGGGCATCTATATTTTTTTTATCTTTAAAATCTTTAGTCATAATTTTATTTAGGGCATTTGTTGCTTATGGGGTAAAGAGCTTCTGACTACATTAAATTTAAAATAAAGATAATTATTCAGTGTAATAAGGGGATTACTTAGTGCTTTCCATATAAATTATACTGAGTAATTACAAAACAAGTTGTAGTCAGTTATTGTTTACTTATTGAGCTTTATCAGAGCGAATATTTAAGTAAGCACGCTCCGAGTATTCACTCCAGTTTATTGTTTTGTCACGATAGCTAATATATGAATCATAGACCTTTTTAGAAAAATCATCTTTATTAGCAAGTTCTTTGACAACATCATCTGATAAGGTTCGTAATTTCGCTAAGACATCATCAGGAAATTTACGAACTTGGACATGGTATTTTTCAACCAATTCTTTTAATGCGTCATTATTGCGAGCAGTATATTCAGCCAACATTTCATGATTAGCAATTTTGCAGGCATTTTTCACAATGGCTTGTAAATCCTTAGGTAAAGCTTCAAAGGCATCTTTATTGATAATAGCTTCTAACGCTGTACCAGGTTCATGCCAACCTGGATAGTAATAATATTTAGCAACTTTATAGAATCCAAAGGCAAGGTCATTATAAGGTCCTACCCACTCGGTTGCATCAATTGTGCCTGATTGCATCGCGGTAAACAGCTCACCACCGGGTAAATTAACGGGTGTACCGCCTGCACGTTTTAAAACCTCACCGCCTAAACCGGGGATACGCATTTTCAGACCATTTAAGTCATCAATGCTATTAATTTCTTTATTAAACCAGCCCCCCATTTGTACCCCCATATTGCCAGCAGGCATAGGGATTAAATTATATTTTTCATAAGCTTGTTGCCATAGCCCTAAACCACCACCATTGTATAGCCAGCCATTCATTTCTTGAGCAGTTAATCCAAATGGAACAGTGGAAAAAAATTGCAGTGTAGCATCTTTACCTTTCCAATAATAAGCGGCTCCATGCCCCATTTGTGCGGTACCACGCGAGACGGCATCAAATATTTCAAGTGCTGGAACCAATTCACCTGCTCCATAGACTTTTACTTGTAAGCGACCGCCAGAAAGTTGATTGATTTTCTCAGCAAGATTATTAGCTCCCGTTCCAAGACCAGGAAAATTTTTTGGCCATGCCGTGACCATTTTCCACTTAATAACTTTTTGTAGTGTGGTATTAGGAGTTTCAGCTTTTACGGTTGCCTTATCATTACACGCATTTAGTAATAGAGAGTTCGATAATAATAAGCTGATTACTATAAGTTTTTTCAAAAAGTTACGACCTTTCATTCAATGTATTCCTTGTGCATATCATTAATCGTCAAACTATACTTTGAATGCTTAGCTATTGGCAATACTTTCACGGCTTCTATCAATTTGCTGGTAAGCGTATAACAGGATTACAACCCGAAGCAGTGTGGCATTTTTGTGAAATTTCTCCTGTAGGACAAGGATCAAACTCACAATTATTATCAGGATTACGTGATACATAGCTACCATCAGAGCAAGCTTTAACTTCAGTCGTACAAACAATATTGCTACTTCCTTTTGGTAAATGTTTATTATTATCACAGGCAGTGAGTAAAAATGTTAGACTAATGATACTAATAACTATTTTTCCCATTTTATTTACTTCTATGTTATTTGTGGGGTTTTGATTCGAGCCTTATTCATATTATACTGTAAAGTTATATACGGGTTAGGCTAGAAAATTACTCAGGGTACGAATAGTGGACCTAAGGAATTGCCAATAATTAATTGTTAAGTTTTTGGGATATTAACTAAAGACCTATTGAGATGTAGAAGTTAAATCATGTCTAACTTTGCATAGCTGCTCACCAGCCATTTAGTCCCCTCAAAATCAAAGTTCACTTGCACACGAGCATGATTTCCGTTTCCTTCCATATCAATAATCGTACCTTCGCC
>JALWYT010000117.1:1543-22506 GCA_026992705.1 Thiotrichaceae bacterium | reverse complement strand
GGCTATTAATTATTATAGGATAAATCATAATTTTTCAATGATTGCAAAATTTCACCTCTCAAGTGAAATTATAGATTAACCAAAAATCACAAATTTTATATTAAAAAAACAATGACTTATTTTATTAGATTTTGAAGTCACGGATCAAAGATATAGTATTAGTTATCCGTTTATATTTTAATTTATTTTTATGCTCTATTGAGACCTGACAGATAACTAGGTATTCTTAACCCTAGGTTTTCATATTGTGTTGTGAAAGCATTTTTTAGTGAAGTAGCTTCAACTTCAACTATATTAGTTGAACTAGGCATTAAGCATAAGCACTCACGATTAGTTATAGAGAACAAATAATACAAGCTTGATCCTCAGGATCATCATCTTCTGCTTCGTATCTAATTTTATCTTGCCATCTTATAATAGATTGCTTGTTATTTGTATACCCTGATCGTTCTTTTTCTCTTTCCTCTGCTCTTGCTACTACTTCATCTAATGTTTTGCCTTGAACCCATGTGTAGCCTTGTCCTGCTTCTTTTTCTATTTTTTTTGCTTTTTCAAATAAATCAGGGTGCATACGTTTTAAACCTAGCCATTCATCTTGTCTTTGGAAAAAGCAAAAGTAGCAACCTGAACGGCTACGCCACTCATAATATGCTGGGATACCAACAGTATCTTCGAGTATTTGGAAAATATCATCACGAACTAAACCATCTTCAATAAAGGGGAAAACTGCTTGTATCGTATCTTTATGACTAATATAACCTTCTCTATTTTCATCTGCACGAATTCCCACATAAGTAACAACGGGGTCATCTTTAACAAATGCCTCAAAAGGTTTTATTTTCATCATTAATGTACACCATCGTTGGCGTGGTGAGGGAAGAAAATTATTATGTATTGTTAAGAAGTGCTCAAACCCTCGTTCTTGTGTCAAACGTTCTATTTTTTTCCCTAAGTAGCCTTCAAGCCGATCAAGAAAATCATAGACTTCTTCTAGTTCAGCTCCTGTATCAGTAAAAAAGTATTCAATTTTTTCATGTATTTCTGGATAGTTGTCACGAATATAAATTGCAAGTGCTGCACTATCCTTCCCGCCTGATATGCCTAATACATGGCGAGTGTTTTTCAGTTTTTTCGCTTGTTTTAGTGTAAGTTTACTCGCCATTATTAACCTTCCTTAAGCTATCTTTTTGCTTTAAAAAATCTAACTTTACTTGTGGTGTGGTTTGATATTCAACAAGGAAGTCATTTACTAGTTCTGCAAGTGTTGCTAACTGTAAATCTTTATCTTCTTGTTCTAGTATTTTTCTTATGCTATTTTTAAGTGTTGATGCTGCTTTGTGGGTTTCTTTATTAATAGCAATAGCTTCTGTTCTTTCTTTTGAGCCTTTTTTTAGAGATTTAAGTAGTATTACATCAAAATCTTGTTTTCCTCCTTCTGATTTAATCATTTTTTCTTGTTCAAGGCGAAGTGTTTCAAGGTCAAGAATTCTACGTGAAAAATCACTGAGTTTCATTTCAGCTCTATTTTTATCTATATCTCTCCATTTTTCTGTTGCTTTGCCTCCTAGTAGCATTAATAAGCTCTGAAACCATTTATCATCATCTTCATTTTTATCAATTAGACGATTGATGAAGGCTTTTAATCCATCTGTATCTACAGTATATCTTTCAAGTCCAATATACCGTTCTCTTAAGTGAATGCGTAATTCGGAAAGCTTATCAAGATGGCTCACTTGAAAAGCACGGGCTAAAAGCTCTTTTTGTTTTCTTAATAATTCATCGTGAGCATACTTAAGTTCTCGAATTACTTCTTTAATAGCATCAGCATAGTTATTAAGATTAGTATCATTAACTTTTTTATAACCTAGAGCATTAGGCATTCCTTCAAATAGCAGGCTTTCAGGTGATTTTGCTAAATTAAAAGCATTTCTAAAAGCTTGGGCTTGTTGAGAAATACTAGTAGTTTTCTGGGTATATTCATTTAAGCTATTTATGAATTGAGCAAGTGGAGCAATTGCTTGGATAACCGTTGTTGGCTTTCCCTTAGGAAATAGAGCATTAGTATAGTATTTAAATAAAGATGCATTAAGTCCCTCTATTTTAAATAGTTGAACAGTAAATTCTTTTGGTTTTTTTACAAACCGCTCTATATGCTCTTTAGACAAAGAAGGCAAATACCTTCTATCTTCATAAAGTGCAATTTCATCTTTATTAACAAGGTAAAGAGCTAAATATAAAACAGGTAATAGTCCTTCTTTTATGCCATAAGGTGGTTTAGTTAAAATATCTGCAAGTTCGGTAAAGGGGCGTGGTTTGTTTTCCGTTGTTTCTAAAAATGCTTCCATTGCATTCCATGTTGCAGTGATAGTTCCTTGTTGTGGTTTTGTAAATTGCCATCTTCCATTAATTTGTGCATGTATTCCTGTTTCTTTTAAAACTGCTCGATACATCGCTTTTTCAGCAGGAAATTTTTCAATTCCTAAATCTTCTTTGTCAGGATTACAAACCATTGCATATAGTAGTTTATTTCTTCCTGCTGACGCTTGGCTTGATGGCTTAACCCTATTGATTAGTTCATTTTTAATAATTGGCGTATGTATAAATATTTCTTCCATGCAAGCAGATAACTTATTTTGCAAGTATCGTTTATTAGTAATATTTAGTTTATTACCTTTCCAATACCAACAATTATTTTCAGGATGATCCAAAATCTCTGCAAATTTTGTTTCTTCAATTTGAGAGGCAACTTTATATCGGTCTTTAAATTCACGTTGAGCTATAGGGTCATTTTGTAATTCTTGGTAATTTTTCTGAATTTTATCTAGTGCAAGTAACTCAGCAATTACTGCTCTTAAGTGATCTGTTTGTGGAAATTCGACCACTATATCCATGTTACTAAAATATTTTACGACTTCTCTCTTAAATTTTTGGCTATCTTCTTTATCTTGAGAAAGGTAAAAAATAACCCTAGGGTTGTCACTTTGATTTGCAAATGATTTATAAGTGCCCAGATCAGTAAATACTGTTTCAAAATAGCGTAACGTTCCTGTTTTGATAGAAAATCTTCTGGCAATAATAGGTTGAGCTTCATGCTGCTTATTTAAGTAATCAGCAATACTGAAAAAACTTAATTTTTGTGTTTCAGCAAATATTGCTTCTTCAATATCAAAGTCACTACCTTCCCAAACTCTATATTCATTACTGTATTTTCGATATTGAATAATAGATTTTGCTTTTAGTGATTCGATAATTTCGTGTACTAAATCTTTTTCGGGTAAACAATATTGAATAATTTGCTGCGATGCTTTCAGTCCACCTTGATTACCTATAATGTTAAGCAAGCCAATTGCTTTAAGTAATCGAGTTTCATTTGAGTCAATATTACCTAGGCGATCAACTGCGGTGACAACTTCTGTCCAGCGGCGATGAGTAAAATGATCACCTAATGATGCTGATTGATTACTAATAAAATATTCATAAACTTCCCATGGATAAACCCAATCTCCAACTGTTTGTAATTTTGATAAGCTTTTTTTAAATCCAAAGGCTTCATTACTACCTAGGTAATTGAAAAGTGTTCTTTCGTTTTGAGCTACTTTTTGACAAAGAATAGGAAGTACTAAAGCACTAATAGGATGTAGGGGATAACATTGTTCAAATAATTTTGCTGCATTCTTTTTATCTAAGGAGCTAGGTAGTGCCTTAACTTCGGCAAGTATATTAGCAATATCTTGTGACTGTCTTTTTATATCAGCAAGGTCTATATCATTACTGTGCTCAATTGTATTAGCAACGATTCTAAGTGTTTGTTCGCTTGCTTCTAAAAAAGGAATACTTTCAAAGCGACCGTACACCTTTGCCCATTCATTTTTTAAGCTATCTCCTAGTCCTTTTGCATATTGTTCAAAGGATTGGTGAAGAATAACGTAAAGAGACAGAGCTGCTTTTCCACCTGTATAGGCAAGCTCGGCTAATGCTTGAAGTAGGTAAATATCATTAGCTTCAGGGTGTCTTGCTTCATATTCTAAAAATTTTCCTAATTCATCAATAATAATTAAAAGACCATTGCCTTCAGTATCACCAATAGCATTTTGTAGTTTTTTTATTCCCTCAATAATCTCGGTTGTGCTGATTTGTTCTTGTTCTGCTAATGACTTTATATATTGAATAGCTTTTGGTGGAGTTCTTTCTATATTCTGCCAATAGACTTGTGCTGCTTCATTAATAGATTTAATAAGCTTTTTTCCTAGTGCTTCAGATGAGCCTGTTAGTAGTACAACGCAGTGACCTTGTGTATCACGGCTAAGCTTATCAAAATCATCAGCTAATGCTGTATTCGTATTATTTAATACATTTAATGCGATCTGTCTTGTAGGTATTTTGGGGTTTACTAATAAATGTGAAAGAAAAACAGCAAATGAAGATTTCCCTGAACCATAAGGTCCAACAAGGCTCCATGCTCGTGGCATATCAGCCTCTGTATCAAGTGTTGATAATACTTTTTGTAACGTATAAATTGAGCGAGATGTAGGAATATAAGACTCAATGAGTGTTTTAGAGTCAGAGTCTCTTTCAAGGTTAATTGACCTTGTGTAGTTGACATTAATTGTAATGACATCTGATAAACTCATGCTGCCACCTCTAATTCAGATACATTGGCATAATGTTTATTTAGATAGGTAATTGGTTCAATATCTTTCATCAAATGTAATTGGTTGATTCCTGCTGTTTCATTTATTGCTAAGCAATTAGGGATGTATTGAAGTAATAACTCTAATTTTGTGAGCAAAGAGTTTTCAGTCATTCTAAATATTGCTCCTAGAGCTGGGTGATTTGCTCGTTTATACATTAAGTTTTCTATAGGAATCGTTTTTATTTTGGCTTGTTTAAATATAGAGGTAACAGCAAATCCAATAATACCAAGTGGTATTTTATTTCGGTCTTCTGGAGCTGAATAAAAAGATTTTGAGTTTGGTAAATGTGAGATTAATTTAAGTATAGAAAGCGGAGAGTCTAAAACCTCTTCTAATGACTGGTTCTTTCCTGCCTTTGCAGATGAATACATGCGGAGAATAATATCCACATCTTTTTTTAATGTTCCTAGTGTAAATTTTGATTCGATACGTTCTTTTGCAAATTCATGCAAGCTATCAGTAACTTCTTTATTAGTAAATTCAGCTTTATGGAAGTAATTAAAGAACCAGTACCAACTGGTTGCAATGGTTGGATTGCTTGCTAGTAGCCAATGAATTAACCATATTGTTGCTTCATCTTCTAAGTAAGGATCAAAACCATTTTCAGCATCAAAAATACTTTTTCCTATTTCTGTTGCTTGATATCCATTCTTAGTCGGTTGAGCTATTTGAGCCGCATGTAGCCAGTAACGAATGGAGTTAACCATATTTTTACCAACACCTAATTTCACAGTAGCATTGTCGTCTGTAAAAATCTTAGAGTTATTCATTAGCTCCTGAAAACCTTTAGTCAACCAACTATATCGCAAGGCAAATGTTTCATGCCGTCCAAAGGCAACTTTTTTGCTGTTAAAAATCATTTTGAAGTACTCTGTTCTTGTTTTCTTTATCTAAAGTTTAGAGATAGTTGTGTTTTTCTTTTCAGAAATCCATCAACATTATTAAGAAACCATTGTTTTAAGTGTATCTCTTCAACCTTTAGTCGCTTATAGAGAGCCTGTTTTATTTCTGGATTAATTTCAATAACAATTCGTCCACTTAATTCAATTGCCATAAGCTAAGCTCCGTCTTTAATATGATGTAACATGGAGTTTATGTTACATAAAATAAGCCTATTTAGCAGGATAAAGAGAAAAATCCTGCTAAAAAAGAGGCAGGAAAGGTACGAAAGTATCACAGGAAAACCGCATACTATTAGTACTTTATTACTTACGCCACTACCCGACATTTAAAAATTTAGCAAAGAGGTATTTAAATATCTCACAAGATTCTTCGTTAGAAAAAATACGTGATAATTTAGTTAAATAGTGGTTTGTTGCCTTATATCTGCCAGCCCTTAAAAAAATCCTTACCTTATTTCATTATTTTTCGTTAGAATAGCGGGTTTTTCGTGGTTAGCTAATGTTTTTAGCTAAGCATATATGACCTAACTATTGCTTATTTTTTAGAGTAACTGACATGACAGATTTAAACCGTTATCGAAATATCGGCATCTTTGCACACGTTGATGCAGGCAAAACAACAACAACAGAACGAATTCTTAGCCTTACAGGTAAAATACATAAATTAGGTGAAGTGCATGACGGTGAAGCAACAACTGACTTCATGGATCAGGAGCGTGAACGTGGTATTACTATTCAATCAGCAGCAACAAGTTGCACATGGAATGATCACCGTTTCAATATCATCGACACACCGGGACACGTTGACTTCACTATCGAAGTTTATCGTTCATTAAAAGTGCTTGATGGCGGTATTGGTGTATTCTGTGGCTCAGGTGGTGTTGAGCCCCAATCAGAAACCAACTGGCGTTATGCAAACGAGTCTGCCGTTGCTCGTATTATCTTTATCAATAAACTCGATCGCATGGGTGCAGATATGTACCGTGTTGTCGATCAAATTAAAAATGTCTTGGGAGCAAATCCTTTAGTCATGACATTACCCATTGGTAGAGAAGATGACTTTATCGGTGTTGTCGATATTTTGAGCCGTAAAGCTTGGATATGGTCGGATTCAAGTGATCCAATGAGCTATGAGATTCAAGATATTCCAGCCGATATGGTTGATAAAGTTGAAGAATATCGTGAAGAATTAATTGAAACAGCACTTGAACAAGATGATGAGGCAATGGAAGCCTATCTTGAGGGTGAAGAGCCTAGTGAAGAAACCATTAAAGCCTGTATCCGCAAAGGTACAATCGCTCTTGATTTCTTCCCAACTTACTGTGGTTCAGCATTTAAGAACAAAGGTATCCAATTAGTTCTAAATGCGGTTGTTGACTTCTTACCAAGTCCCACTGAAGTGCCACCCCTACCTGAAATGGATCTTGAAGGTAATGAAACCGGTGGAAAAGCAATTGTTGACCCTGATTACCCACTGCGTGCCCTTGCATTTAAAATCATGGATGACCGCTTTGGTGCCTTAACCTTTATCCGTATTTACTCAGGTCGAATTGCAAAAGGTATGACGGTTCTTAACTCATCAACCGGTAAAACGGAGCGAATTGGTCGTATCGTTGAAATGCACGCTGATGAGCGTATTGAATTAGATTCTGCTCAAGCAGGTGATATTGTTGCTGTACTTGGTATGAAAAACGTACAAACAGGTCATACCTTGTGTGATCCAAAAGATATTGCCGTTCTTGAGCCAATGGTATTCCCTGATCCTGTTATCTCAATTGCCGTTGCTCCAAAAGATAAAGGTGCATCAGAGAAGCTAGGTATCGCTATTGGTAAAATGGTTGCAGAAGATCCATCATTCCGTGTTGAAACCGACGAGGATAGTGGTGAAACCATCCTTAAAGGTATGGGTGAATTACACCTCGATATCAAAATTGATATTCTACGCCGTACTCATGGCGTTGAGGTTGAAGTGGGTAAGCCTCAAGTTGCATACCGTGAAACAATCACTCAGCGTGTTGAAGATTCATACACGCATAAGAAGCAATCGGGTGGTTCTGGTCAGTTCGGACGTATTGATTACATCATCGAGCCAGGTGAGCCAAACAGTGGTTATGAGTTTGAATCAACTGTAACAGGTGGTAACGTCCCTCGTGAATACTGGCCAGCCATCGAAAAAGCCTTTGAAGCTTCCCTTGAAAAAGGCGTATTAGCAGGCTTCCCAGTATTAGATGTTAAAGTTACGTTAACTGACGGTGCATACCATGCGGTTGACTCCTCAGCAATGGCGTTCGAATTAGCCACTCGCGGAGCTTATCGCCAGTCTATGCCGAAAGCAGGACCTCAACTTCTTGAACCCATTATGAAAGTTGATGTATTTACGCCTGAGGATAATGTTGGTGATGTCATCGGTGACCTAAACCGTCGTCGTGGTATGATTCAATCACAAGAGGCAGGTGTCACGGGTGTACGTATCAAAGCACACGTTCCATTAAGCGAAATGTTTGGCTATATCGGTGACTTGCGTACAATGACTTCAGGTCGCGGTCAATTCTCAATGGAATTTGAGCAATACAGTCCATGTCCAAAGAATGTTGCAGATCAAGTTATCGCAGAAGTTAAAGAGCGTGAAGCTAATAAATAATGTAACTATTTAGGAATAATACTGTATTAATTTCCAAGTAATGAAAGCCTGACTCATAGAGGTATGAATCAGGCTTTTTTATTTATTTCTGAAATCTTAAAATCATTAGATGAAGCACAAGGGTAAAAAAATTATCGTTAGAACAGTCACCTATTTTTTTACCTTGATATACATCAGAAATAGTACAAATAATAAAAGCAGAAAGATTAACAAGTTGTAATACTTACATACCCGTCTGAGTCTGATTGCAGGTGCGGAGTCAGGTACTAATATACAGGGAGTAAGTATGACTCAAGAATTAACGCTTTTATTACAAAAACAATTACAAGCAACCTCTTTATTAAAATCATTAAATAAAGAGCAATTTGCACGCCTATTAAAAACCTGTCGAATTCATACTCTACAGGAGGGACAGTTTTTGTTTCATCAACATGATACATTTTATAACTTTTATCTATTAAGCTCGGGGATGGTGAAACTTTTTCGTTTAACACCTAATGGCAGTGAAAAAGTGATTGAAATTATCCGTGTGGGGCAAGTTTTTGCAGAAGCAGTAATGTTTATGGGAGTAAGGCAATATCCTGTTAATGCTGTTGCCATCAAAAATTCCAAAGTCATTAGTATTCAGTCCGATATTTATAAAGAGATTCTACAAGAGTCCCCGGAAGTGTGCTTTAATTTGTTAGGCGACCTCAGCCAACGTATGCACCGACGTTTAAACGAAATTGAACGATTAAGTTTGCATAATGCGACTTTCCGATTAGTTAATTACTTATTAGACTTCAAGAAAAATATTCAACAAGGTCGGGAAGATATTCACCTCGATGTTTCAAAACAAATTATTGCCTCACAACTCGCTATCACACCAGAAACATTTTCCCGTATACTCAAACAACTCTCTAACAAACAACTTATTGAAATTTATGACGATCGTATTCATTTAATAAATGAAGCAGGATTACTTAATATCATTGAAAATGAATTAGCATAATAAGACTCATACTAAAAATTGTTTTATTAGTAATAAAGCCATAGCTTCAGAACTATAATAGCAATTAGTTATTTACTCCTTATTGCCTAACGCAACGCTCTCCGTTACTATTCGTGGGTTTTACTTTTGTTGAAGCATATTCTCATGGCGGCGAAATACACACTTAAAGTTCTTGCTGATTTTGCTGCGGCACATACGCTGCGGGATTATCCGGGTGCGTGTAGTCGTATGCACGGTCATAATTGGAAGATAGAAGCTGAGGTTGTTGCGACACAGCTTAATGAAATTGGTATGGCGATTGACTTTAAAGATATTAAGCGAGAAGTCCGAGCCATTGCTAAGACGCTTGATCATTATTATTTGAATGATCTTGAGCCATTTCAAACGGTTAATCCAACGGCTGAAAATATTGCCAAATACTTTTATCAAGAACTTGCTTCGCGTATTAATAATGAGCATGTTTCTGTTTCTGCTCTAACCTTATGGGAAACAGAAAGAGCCTGTGTTCGTTATTCGGAATCAGATTAATGCAAACTATCCCCGACGTTCAGAATTTACCCGATAATCGCCAAATTGTAATTAACAAGGTCGGCATCAAAGATTTACGCCATCCTTTGCAGATTAAAACCCGTGACGGTGTACAAGCAACCGTGGCAACGGCTAGTATGTCGGTGCGTTTACCTGAGCATGTCAAAGGTACGCATATGTCTCGTTTTTTGCAGATTTTAAACGAGCAGACGGAGCCTTTATCGCTGGCGAACTTCCCTAATCTGCTGCAAAACACGGTTGAGCGATTAGAAAGTCAACATGCTTATATTGATTTAAGCTTTCCTTTTTTTATTAAAAAACAAGCACCGATTTCTAAAATAGATAGCTTGCTGGATTATGAAGTCACACTATCAGGTTCAGTGGAGGACGGCATCGTTTGCACACGAGTCCACATGGTTATTCCTATTACAAGCCTCTGCCCTTGCTCTAAAAAGATTTCAGAATATGGTGCACATAATCAGCGGTCTCATGTCACATTGGATGTGGAAATTAATGCAGATATTGAGTTGGAAGATATTATCGAGCGGGTTGAAGCTCAAGCCTCATGTGAATTATATGGTTTGCTGAAGCGTAGCGATGAAAAATACGTTACAGAAAAGGCGTATGATAATCCTAAATTTGTTGAAGATTTAGTCCGCGATATTGCCGGTGAACTCAATAAGGAGCCGCGTATATTATCGTATCGTTTAGAGTGTGAGAATTTTGAGTCTATTCATAACCACTCAGCTTATGCGATTATTGAATCCTAAAAGGCTCACCAGCCGCCTATCGAGAAATAATGAATGGTTAATATCGGCAAAAAGAACAAGCTACAAATTATCAAGCAAGTCCATTTCGGCGTATATCTTGATGGTGGTGGTATTGAGGTTTTATTGCCCAAACGCTATGTTCCTAAAGGCTGCAAGCTGCATGATTATCTGGATGTATTCGTTTATGTGGATTCAGAAGACCGTTTGATTGCAACAACTGATACGCCTTATGCTCAAGTGGATGAATGTGCTTATTTAAAAGTTGTATCGGTTAATCGCATTGGAGCTTTTTTAGACTGGGGACTGAGCAAGGATTTATTCGTTCCTCGTAATGAGCAAGTAAAACCACTGGTCACAGGAAAATCCTATGTGATTTATATTTATCTTGATCACGAAACTGATCGAATTGCCGCCTCCACAAAGCTACGCGATTTCCTCAACGAAACCTCGGTTTATTACAAAGCAGGGCAAGCGGTTGATTTACTTATCTGTGCAAAAACAGACTTAGGCTATAAAGCAATCATCAACAATACGCACTTTGGTCTGTTATATAAAAATGAGATTTTTCAAGAGATAAGTATTGGGCAAAAAATTACAGGCTATATTAAACACATCCGCGAAGACAAAAAAATAGACCTCAGCCTACAGCGTTCCGCAGGCGAAGAGCGGGATGCACTAACCGCTAAAATCTTAGCCGACTTAAAACAACGAGGCGGTATCTCCAACCTAACGGACAAAAGCCCACCTGATGCAATTTATCGACAATTTGCAGTGAGCAAGTCTAATTATAAAAAAGCCTTAGGGCGTTTGTATAAACAACGCTTGATTCGGATCGAGAAAACGCGGATTGTATTGATACACAGTCATAGTTGAATAATAATTGTTATATAATCTTAATTTGCTACAGGAAGTTCTGATCAAGTAAGCATTTTATGGAAACAATCATAGAACTACTTATGATTTGCTTAGAAGCTTCAAAATAGAGGAAAGAGTATGAAAGATCCTATTGTTATTATCGGTATTGGGGAGATTGGTTCAGTCTTTGCGAGAGGCTTTTTAAAAACGGGGCATCCTGTCTATCCTGTTACAAGAGAGATGGATTTTCAGCAAGCCATTAATCGAGTCCCTGAGCCTGAATTGGTTTTGGTCGCGGTTGGTGAGGCTGATTTATCGGATGTATTGGCAAGAGTCCCTGAACCTTGGAAATGCAATGTTGCGCTAATTCAAAATGAATTATTACCGAATGACTGGCAAAAGCATGGTTATAAAAATCCAACGGTTGCCTCTATCTGGTTTGAAAAGAAAAAAGGTCAGGATGTCAAAGTCGTTGTGGCTTCACCAATATATGGTCCCCATGCTGGCTTAATCAAATGTGCCCTTGATGTGTTGAATATTCCAAGTATTATATTAAATGATGAAGATACACTTTTATTTGAGCTAGTTAGAAAAAATTATTATATCCTTGCTTCTAATATCTGTGGTTTAAAAACGGGCGAAACAGTCAGCGAGCTTTGGAAAAACCATGAAGCATTAGTGCGAGATGTATTAAAAGATATTCACAAAATTCAAGAATATTTAACAGGCAAAACGCTTGATGCCGAGGCTTTGCTACAAGCCATGTTACTAGCATTTGATGGTGACCCTGATCACGGTTGCATGGGGCGTAGTGCTCCCGCTCGTTTAGCTAGAGCTTTGAAAATAGCAGCAGATGCAAATTTAGATGTTCCAACTTTGCAAGCAATTGCTAAGGAAACACAAACATTATAAACAGGGGAAATCCGATGCAAACATCACTCGTTCTAACGATTCTCGGCAATGACAATCAAGGGCTCGTAAAAGGCTTATCAGCCGTATTACATAAACACCACGCAAGCTGGGAAGAAAGCCGTATGATTCACCTAGCGGGGAAGTTTGCTGGTTTGTTGCAAGTCACGCTGCCTGAAAATCAATTAGCCGCCTTACAACAATCCTTAAAGACCCTGCAAGAAAAAGGCTTAAGCGTTGTAGTCGAACAGACACAAGTGGATATTGAACCTATTTCACAAGAATTAACACTAGAAATACTAGGGCAAGACCGCCCTGGAATTATCCACGATATTACACAGCAGCTCGATGAACTAAAAATCAATATCGAAAAACTAGAAAGCGAAATCCGCACTGCACCTATGTCAAGCGAACACCTATTTTTTGCCAAACTCAGCTTAGGCTTGCCTGATGGAATTTCAGTAGATGATGTGCAAGATCAATTAGAAGCCATGTCAGATCAACTTATGGTTGATTTTAGTTTTGATGCAGAAAGTTGATTGTTATGCAGTTTTAAAATCATGTAATTCATCACGGATTACCCTCCGCAGAGTATTCTCAAGTGATTTATTTTGCTCTTTGATATGTTCACGCAAAGCATCATTAATAAGCGTTTGGTAATTCCCGCCTCCTGCTTTATTTACGATATTTTTGAAATGGTCAATTATATCTGCATCTAATCGGATAGTAATACGAACTTTATTAGGATCAGGCGTAATAACTGCCCCTCTTTTTCCTTTGCTGAAGTCAGTAGTCATAGTTTAAGCCTTTGTAGTATTCCTTGATTTGCTTTTTATCTGCTTTTCTGGCAGAAATTATACGCACTGTGTCAATGTCTCTATATGTATAAACAACATACAATATATTTAAGAAAGGTCCCATACCAAGCGTTATGAATCTCTGCTCACTATGGTCATATTCTTCAATAGTTAGTGCGTTTTCATCTTCTAATGAAATGATAGCATCTGCAAAATCAACCCCATGTTTTCGTAAGTTTTCTTTTGCTTTTGTCTTATCCCATTCATATTTCATAAGATTAAGTATATGCACATTTTGTGTACATTACAAATAAATCATCAGCAGCATCTTTACACTCAAAACCACCAACAAAACAGCAAACAATTCTTTAAGCGTCGGAATAGGTAGGGAGTGGGCTAATTTTGCTCCTAAAGGTGCAGTGAAAAAGCTGACAATAGAGATAAGAAAAACAGCAGGTAAGTAAATAAAGCCAAAGCTGTAACTGCCTAAAATATGGCTATCCCAGCCATTGATGATATAGCCGATTGTCCCTGCAATAGCGATAGGAAAACCAATTGCTGCGGATGTGCCGATGGCTTGTCGCATATTGATATTTTGCCAAAGTAAGAAGGGAACCGTCATTGTGCCGCCGCCGATTGAAACTAAAGCAGATACAATGCCGATACCAACTCCTGTAGAAAATAAACCTAATTTGCCAACAGTTTTACGGCTTGGCTTGGGCTTTTTATCTAAAATAATTTGCACGGCAACAATTGCCATATAGCTTGCAAAGAAGATGGCAAGAGCTAGTGAATTAAGGTGTGCTGCAAAAAATGTCGCCAAAAATGTGCCGAGAATAATACCAAGCGACATTTTTTGGACAATATGCCAAATAACCCCCTGATTCTGATGATGAGCACGCAAGCTAGCGAAAGAGGTCGTAACTATTGAAGCCAGCGATGTACCCAATGCCAAATGAACAACGTACTCAGTTGCTACTCCCATTAGTAAAAAAATACTGGTCAAAGTGGGAACCATAATACCGCCACCGCCAATCCCTAACAAACCTGCCATAAAGCCAACAACTGCCCCAAGAGCGAGGAAAGTAATAATCCATTGAATATCTAACATAGTGGAATAACCGTGATTAAAGAAATGGATTAGCTGAATAGGGTATTTAAGTCAGAAAGAATAGAAATAGTAGGAAGAATGTCTATATGGATACGGATAGCAACATTATTAAATTGTTAAAGGCTTTTTAAGTATCTCTTAATATAATATTGCCATCCAATAAAGTATTTAACTTTGTTCAGCGGTGTTCTTATTTGATGATTCTTGTTTTGCTTCTTGTTCTGTATCAATCTTATCTGCTTCAGCCAGATATTTCTCCATACGGTCTTTGTTCATAACAAATGTTTTAGCAAGCTCTTTGGCAGCTTCTTTAGCTTTATCACTTACAGGGTCGTCACCAACTTTAATAAGACCAACCATAGCCATAACGACATGTGGAGCACATTTATAAACGTAAGTTCCAGCTTTATTAACAGTAACAGTAAATTCTTTACCAATTTCACTTTCCCATGATTCGGCTCCTTCAGGAACATAAGTAGAAGATACGCTATGACCACTATCAGTAGGAATAAACTTAATAGTATCACCTTCTTTTGCTTTTACAACAGCAGGTTCAAAGACCATTGAACCATCTTTGCCACTATTTAACATTCTAACTTCATGTTCTGCTGCAAATGTACTGCTAATACTTACTAAACTTATAAATCCTGCTAATATTAATTTTTTCATCGTTTATCTCCTCAAAATTTTTTAATTAAACTTATTATGACTTAAATCAACGCAGAGTAATATTGGATGATGTAGTAGTTATAACTAGGGTTTTCCTTAATATTCTATCAATAATTCCCTCCGTTACCTTAACAGCAGTAAATTTTAGAGCTTTTCATGCTTATTCAAGAAAGTTTTCATAAACATCAAGGTAAAATTTCAATAAAATAGGCTCTGATTGCTAATGTTCAAGATGAAATACTATACCAACATTAGCTTTTCATAAGTCATTGGGTATTCCAAGTATGTTCACTCCAAATGATTACAACTATATGAGCCAAGCTCTAGGCTTAGCCAAGCAAGGTATTTATACCACTCACCCTAACCCCCGTGTGGGTTGCGTCATTGTAAAAGATGGCATCATTGTTGGTGAGGGCTTTCATGCACGAGCAGGCGAACCCCATGCAGAGGTTCATGCCTTGCGAATGGCAGGAGAGAAAGCCAAAGGAGCCACTGCTTATGTAACCTTAGAACCTTGCTCGCACACAGGCAGAACACCACCCTGTGCAACCGCCTTAATTAAAGCGGGCGTAAAACGAGTGATTGCTGCCATGCAAGACCCAAACCCTTTGGTTGCTGGTTCTGGGCTTGCCATGCTCAAGGCTGCAGGCATAGAAACTACTAATGGTTTATTAGAAATAGAAGCTAGAAAACTCAACGCTGGTTTTATCAAACGCATGGAACATGGCTTACCTTGGGTACGGGTTAAGCTTGCAATGAGTTTGGACGGGCGGACAGCAATGCAATCTGGTGAAAGCATGTGGATTACAGGCGATGCAGCTCGGCGTGATGTGCAATTTTTGCGTGCTAAAGCAAGTGCTATATTAACAGGCTCAGGAACCGTATTAATGGATAATCCTTCTTTGAATGTTCGGCTATCTTCTACTGATTTAGCCATTCAAGGGGATATTCGACAAGCTATCCGCATTATTATTGATTCACAGCTAAAAACCCCAAGCACTGCCAAGCTTTTTGATTTATCGGGTGATATTTGGATATTTACCAGCGAGCAACATGATAAAGAAAAAGCCCAAGCATTAATATCCAAAGGAGCCAAGCTATTCCCTATGGCAATGCAACAAAAGCATCTTTCCTTAACGGCTATTATGCAAGAATTAGCAAAGCAGCAAATCAATGAAATTCATGTAGAAGCGGGGGCTACATTATGTGGTGCTTTATTGCAGGAAAATTTAGTGGATGAAATGATTATCTATATGGCTCCACACATCATGGGATGTAATACCCGTGGTCTATTTTCTCTACCACATTTGCAGCAAATGAAAGATCGTATAGACATTCGCATTGATGATATTCGTGCAATAGGTAATGATTGGCGAATTACTGCCAAACCTAATTACAACCTGAATCCGTGACTTCACTGTGGCAGATAGCATTGAAGTCATGAATTCAGGTACAAACAAAAAGGATAACTATGTTTTTCTCAGATCACGAAAAAAATACCACTCCAATTATTCCCGTATCACCCGAGAGCTTGCCACAATGGCTAAGTGACAAGCCTGATAGCTGGCAGAATTGGGTACAAAAAAATAATTTTCAGGCAAAAAATCACCAGTTTTGCTTAATTCCATCAAGCGATGGGCAAATTGATCATATTTTATTAGGCGTAGAAAATAATGCTGATATTACTTGGGCATTGGCGAAACTCTCCAGCCAATTACCCGCAGGCGATTATCGTGTTGATAGCCATTGGACAGAGCAAGAAATCACGCAAGCCATGATTGGTTGGGGCTTAGGGGCTTATACCTTCGATGCGTTTCAGTCAGAAAAAACCTTTGAAGACACACCACACATCTACGTTCCGCCTCAATTATTTACTCGCGTAACCTCATTTATTAACGCCATTTATTTAGTCCGTGATTTAATTAACACCCCCGCTAATCACATGATGCCTGAGCAGCTTTCTAGTGTGATGGCAAAACTCGCAAGACAATTTGGAGCCAATTTTTCTGAAATTGTCGGCGATGCCTTATTAGAAGAAAACTTCCCCGCTATTCATGCAGTGGGCAGAGCTAGCCAGCATCCGCCTCGTTATTTAGAAATGACATGGGGTGATACCACATATCCCCGTTTGATACTCATCGGCAAAGGCGTTTGCTTCGATTCTGGCGGGCTTGACATCAAACCCTCACGCTTTATGCGATTAATGAAAAAAGACATGGGCGGGGCAGCTCATGCCTTGGGTTTAGCCAGTCTCATCATGGAAAACAATCTTGCCATTAATCTACGAGTATTAATTCCTGCTGTGGAGAACGCAATTTCAGGCGATGCCTTCCGACCTGGTGATGTTTTAGAAACTCGCTCAGGCAAGACCATCGAAATAGATAATACCGATGCCGAGGGGCGTTTAGTATTATGCGATGCACTTAGCGATGCAGCTAGCCAGAATCCTAATTTAATTATTGACTTTGCAACCCTAACAGGAGCTGCTCGCGTGGCACTAGGTACAGAAGTCCCTGTTTATTTCAGCAATAACGAAGCTATCGCAGAACAATTAAACCAAGCAGCCAAAAGCAGCGGTGAATTAGTCTGGCAATTGCCTATGTATGCGGATTATCTTCACCAACTGCATAGCGATGTTGCCGATATTCTCAATTGCTCGCCAGAAGGCTATGGTGGAGCGATTACCGCCGCCCTATTTTTAAATGAATTTGTTCCTGAAGAGATTAACTGGCTACATTTTGATGTAATGGCGTGGAATAACCGAGAGCGAGCAGGTCGCCCAAAAGGCGGGGAAGCAATGGGATTGTTTACGATTTTTTCTTATTTAGAAACTTATTTCTTACTTTCTTAAGTCATATTGATAATATGATATGGGTAGGGTAGTTGAGAAAGCCTTTTGTTAGGTTGTTGATTTTATCTATCTAAGGACTTTAACTTATCTCGTAATTTATTAAGCTGCTTTCTGTAGAGTTCTGCGTCACCGTAGTCGATAAATCTGCCAGTATAATGGTGTGTGTCTAAGCTGCGTTTAGCGTGTTTGATGGGGCACCAGTATTGCTCTGTTCGGGCAAAGACTTCGCGGGTATAGGCGATTAAGCCATTGCCGTAGCCGCAGTACATACAATTGATTTTTTCGATACCGTTTAAGTAGCTTAAGTGATGGCGGTCGATGATGATGTAGTCTTTGCGTGAGACGATGGGGATACCATATACCCGAAAGCAGGTGTGTTGGTAAATGAGTACGGCTAAGTCGAGTAGTAGTAGGGGGAGAATGACACTGTAGATAATAGGGGCGGTGAGGATAAAAGAAGGTTTTGCTCGTAATATATAGGGTAGAATGCCAACATGGTAACGTTGTTGTAGTTTGCGGATGTTCTTAGTAAATATTACTTGCCCTTTTTTGAGTGTGTATTGAAATTCGGCTTGTTTTTTTGCAGCGAGTGCTTCAATCTCATGTTCGAGTTGTTGTTGTAGTTGTTTGATCTTTTTTAGGATTTCTTCGTAATGGGGTTGTTGCATGGGGGCTTCCTATGTGATGTCTGCTAGGTCTTCTAATGACCAGCGGGGTCGAGTTTGGATGATTGTAGGTTCTTGCTGCCCTGCTTGTAGTCGCATGGCTCCTGCGTAGGCGATCATGGCTCCGTTGTCGGTGCAAAATTCTAAACGGGGGAAAAAGATTTCGGCATCGAGTTCGTTGAGTTTTTGGCGTAGGTATTTGTTGGCTCCAACGCCACCTGCGATGACTAGGCGTTGCATTCCTGTTTGTTTTAAGGCTCGGCGGCATTTGATGAATAGGGTGTCAATTACGGCTTCTTGGAAGGCTCGGGCGATATTGGCTTTATCTTGTTCGGTTTGTTTGGATTGTTGCCATGTGGTTAGGGTGTAGGTTTTTAAGCCACTGAAACTAAAGTCTAAACCTGGGCGGTCTATCATTGGGCGTGGGAAATCATATAAGCCTGCTTCTCCTTGTTCTGCTAATGCTGCTAAGATAGGTCCGCCTGGGTAGCCAAGTCCTAACATTTTTGCAGTTTTATCAAAGGCTTCCCCTGCCGCATCATCTAGGCTTTCTCCGAGTATTTGATATTTCCCGATGCCTTTGACGCTGACGAGTAGGGTGTGTCCGCCAGATACTAATAGGGCGATAAATGGAAATTCTGGTGGGTTTTTTTCAAGCATGGGGGCAAGTAGGTGTCCTTCCATGTGGTGAACAGCTAAGGCGGGGATGTTTAAGCTCCATGCCATTGAGCGTCCGACAGAGGCTCCTACCATTAATGCTCCAACAAGACCTGGACCTGAGGTGTAGGCAATGCCATCGAGTTGTTGCATGGTTATATTGGTTTTAGCGAGTATGGATTTGATAAGCGGTGATATTTTACGAATATGATCACGCGAGGCGAGTTCGGGTACGACTCCGCCGTATTGTGCATGAAGTTTGATTTGGCTATATAGCTCATGGGCTAGCAGCCCTTGTTTTGTGTCATATATGGCGATGCCTGTTTCATCGCAGGATGTCTCTATGCCTAGAATTTTCATTTAATTTATATGTGTGAATTAGATGTTTCTTGAGTATACCAAAGCCGATTATTTTCATCAGAATATCATTTTCTTTTATGCATATATTGTATAAAAAATAATCAAATATTAAGCTTTTATTCAGTCATGGTCACATAGACTGTTTTACAACTTCAGAGACAAAGGCTTAGATGGGGTTTGTTCTGGTTTTTGTCGATAGGTTTTAATTAACTTTGAATTTTTACAATAAATTATTTTGCCGTTAATGACACTCAGCGGTTATAGAGTTGATTAAAATCACTGAAGCTCTTGGTTTGGTTAAGTTAATTTTGGGGATTAATTTAATCACTTATAAGCCAAGTCGAGTTGGTAGGTTCTTTTAAATTAGGGCTTAAAAGAACAAATACACCGGCTCAATAGTGAACTAAGTAGAACACAGTCTGGGGAGATTTTCTACTTAGTCCAGAGGCTAATCTAACACTAGCTTCACTTAGAGTCACCTTCACAAATGCGGGGTTTCACCCCGCTTCTTTTTGTTCTTATCTGTGATTATTCAGCATAATAAGCTAATAATAAGTGGTCAGGTTAAGGTTAACTATGTTTATTTTTTGCATTTATTTATGGGTTTTGGCCAGGCATTAATAACAGCATGAATTAATGTTGCTAGTGGAATTGCAAAAAAAACTCCCCAAAAACCCCATATTCCACCAAAAAATAATACCGCTGTAATAATTGCTGCAGGATGTAAGTTTACCATACCTGAAAATAGCAAGGGTACTAGTAGATTTCCATCTAAAAATTGAATAATTGCATAAGCAATAATGACGGTAATAAAGTCTGACGTATAGCCCCATTGTGAATAAGCGATAATAGCAATCGGGATAGCAGCAATCGCTGCCCCAACATAGGGGATTAATACGGATATGCCAACAATAAAAGATAACAGCATGGCAAAATTAAGCCCTAAGAATAGGAATGTAACGTAGCTGACAATCCATGCAATTAGAATTTCCATAAATTTGCCGCGAACATAGCCTGCAATTTTTTGGTTTACTTCTAGCCATACATGCGTGACTAATTGCCTTTCTTTGGGCAGGAAGCATTGCATCCAAATCAAAATACGCTCTTTGTCTTTTAAAAAGAAGAAGATCAGTAAGGGGACGACAATTAAGTAAACTAAAGAGTTGAACAAATCAACAACGGAGGCGAGTGAAAAGCTTAGTACTTGTTGCGATAATTTAGTTACTTGTGAGCGAATGCCTGCTAATAATTCTGATATTGTTTGCTCGTTAATTAATTGAGGATGGTTTTGTGGCAGGTCTAGTAAAACTTGTTGCCCTTTGTTGATAAAATCTGGAATTCCGCGAACAAAATCAAATGCTTGGGACATCATCAATGGAGCTAGTACTAGAATCAGCAATAGAAATAATAGAGCAAATCCGCTGAAAATAATGACAACGGCAATCAACCGAGGGATTTTTTTGCTTTGTAGAAAAACAACGCCTCCATCGAGCAAGTAGGCGATGATAACAGCGGCAAATAAAGGCGTTAATAGTTTGCCAGCAAAAATAATAATACTAAAGC
>JALWYT010000117.1:0-1533 GCA_026992705.1 Thiotrichaceae bacterium | reverse complement strand
GCCTAGAATTAATAAAAAACCTAATAAAGCAACTTGAGGGTCTGAAAAATGGCGGTTGTACCAGTCACGAAATAATTTACCCATTGCAAAAGTCTTCGTAATGCCGGGTAAATAGAGCTTCTAGTTCATCTATTACCGTTGCGGCTGGACGAGCTTCCATAATATGGCTAGTCATTAGTGCAGAAATAGTGTCAAACATACTATCAGTATTTAGCATAGGGTAAGTTTTTTTCAGACGACGTACAGCTTTAATTACACTCTCATGTTTAGGTCTTGGAATGTCAAGGGGTGTTGTAGGAATAGTTGTTTGTGTATTTTTACTGAAAGTTGCTTCACGACTTACTAAAAATTCAGCAAAGCTTAACAAACTATGACGGTCAGCTTTGTTGAGCTTTTTGTAGAGTTTACAGAGCTGGCGTTCTTCTTTACTTCCTTGTTGTTGAGGCATATTGGATAGCATAGTAAACCTTCAAGTTATATTTGGTTATTTTTTATATTTGCTGCCACATAGAGTCAGAAAATCAGTTGGCTGGAAATACTCCCGTTGATATGTAGCGATCTCCTCGATCACAAATAATAGCAACAATGATGGAATTTTCTACTTGTTGTGATAAACGTAATGCTGCAGCAACTGCTCCGCCTGAGGATATACCACAAAAAATACCTTCTTTGGCAGCTAAATGTCGCATGGTGTTTTCTGCTTCGGCTTGTGTCATATCAAATTTTATATCAACATGATCATCGTGGTAGATTTCTGGTAAATATTCAGGTGACCAACGGCGAATACCAGGGATTGTCTCATCATCGCTTTTAGGTTCAACACCGACAATTTGGATTGTAGGATTTTGTTCTTTTAGATAACGGGATGTGCCAACAATTGTTCCTGTTGTTCCCATCGCACTGACAAAATGTGTAATTTCTCCATGTGTGTCCTGCCAGATTTCAGGACCGGTTGTTTCATAATGAGCGATAGGATTATCAGGATTGGAGAATTGATCCAATAATTTTCCCTTGCCTTGTTTATCCATCTGCTCCGCAAGGTCTCTAGCCCCTTCCATGCCGCCATCTTCTTCTGAAACTAAGATGATTTCTGCACCATAGGCTTTCATTGCAGCACGACGTTCTTTACTCATACTTTCTGGCATAATTAAAATCATTTTATAGCCTTTAATCGCTGCCGCCATTGCCAGTGCAATCCCTGTATTGCCACTAGTTGCTTCAATTAGCGTGTCACCTGTTTGAATTTCACCACGCTGTTCAGCTCGATTAATCATACTAAGAGCGGGACGATCTTTCACAGAGCCTGCAGGATTATTGCCTTCCAGTTTAACAAGAATAGTATTGCTACTGTCTGCATTAACAAGGCGTTGTAAACGCACTAACGGGGTTTTGCCAATAAAGTTTTCAATTGTGGGGTAATTCATAGGTTTGAAGCTGTGATAAATTGATAATTTGGGTATTTTAACGCTAGTTTTAATGTCTCTTAAGTTTTTTCTTTAGCCAAAACCGTAAAAGTCTCTCAAATAGTAATAG
>JALWYT010000116.1 GCA_026992705.1 Thiotrichaceae bacterium | reverse complement strand
ACGTTTAAATGGGCAGCAAAAGCCTGATCAAAATACACCGTTAGAGCAACAAGTAAGCTGGGCATTGACCGCCTATCCAGACTACAGCTTAATCGCACAAACTGAACCAATAAAAGCTCATCAAACACTATTTGATACACTTGAGCAATATCAAACGCAAGTATTTAATCAACAACGAGAGCTTGATACGATATTACAAGCAGCAAAAGATGAGCTTCAAGCAGCAAAAGAAGAAGCACATAAATGGTGGCTTGAAGCAGAGAAGCTAAGAGTTGAGAATGAGCGACTGCACACGATTGAAATTCAATTTAATGCAATGTTACAAAGTACATCATGGCGTATCACTCGTCCAATCAGAAGGTTTGCTGATCACTATAAAAACTACAAAGAAAAGCAGCAAAAAAAAAAGAAAAATCAATCAGACGATTTAGCAGTCAGCAAAAAGCTCGCTAGAAAAATAATCTTAATCGGTTTGAAAAGTCCCTTTTTAAAAAAAATAGCGTCGAGTATCGTTAATTATTCGCCAGAACTTAGACAAAAATTGGTATCCATTGCCTTTAATATACGATCTGAAAACACAATACATGATACGTCCTTAATTAAGTTGAATACTTCGGAGCAATTAATATCCAAAAGAGCACAAGAAATTTACACTGACTTAACAAACACCCGTCATTTCCGATAACGATAATCAAGTACACCCCCATGAAAATACTCGTAGATCTTCAAGCTTGTCAATCCTCCGCTCGGCATCATGGCATTGGACGATATACCTTATCGTTGATTAAAGAAATGATACGCCAAGCACCGCAGCATGAATTTTGGATAGTACTCAATGCCAACCTGAGCGAACGTATTGACGACATAAAACGTGAATTTAGACATATACTTGCAAGCGATCATATTATCAGCTTTTACTTGCCTTTCCCGACTGCAGAAGAAAAAGTCAAGCCCTTTAACACTAGAACAGCAGAATTAATCAGGGAATATTTTATTGAAGCACTACAACCTGATATCGTCCATATTAATAGTCTGTTTGATGGTTGGAAAGACAATGTTGCTGTGAGTATTGGAACATTGTCTGATCATGTTTGTACGTCAGTCACCTTATATGACCTCATTCCGCTGGTTTACGAATCAGAATATTTGCCAATAAAAGAATTAAAAGCGTTCTACAACAGAAAATTAGACTCACTCAAAAAAGCTGATGTATTACTTGCTATATCCGATTATTCAAAGCAGGAAGCACAAACCTATTTAGCAATTGATGAACATAAAATCACGAATATCAAAGGCTCAACTGACACACTGTTCCAATCGCAATCAAGCGATACAGAGGAGGAGAAACAAGCTTTCTATCAAAAATATAAGATAGATTCACACTATATCCTATGTGCTCCTAGCAGCTTTGATCCACGCAAAAATTTAGACAATTTGCTGCGAGCTTATGCACAGCTTCCTGAAAACTTAACGTGTAGCTATAAACTTATACTTATAGGGCGTAGTAAACCCCGAATAGCCATGCAACTAGAAAATTTAGCAAAGCAATTAGGCATTGATAAACAGCTTGTGCTAACAGGCTATGTGTCCGAAGAGGATTTACTACGCTTTTATCACAATTGTTCATTATTTGTCTTCCCTTCAAAACATGAAGGTTTTGGTCTGCCGCCGCTTGAAGCGATGGCATGTGGAGCCGTTACTATCAGCTCATCAGCAACCAGTCTAGCAGAAATTATTGATTTTCCACCTGCAATGTTTGACCCCATGAATATTGCTGAAATGACTGAAAAAATGCAGCAAGCCCTCACAGACTCAGCATTACGCCAAAGCATCATTAAGCACGCCAAACAACAAGTCAAAAAATTCACATGGCAAGAGACCGCAAAGCTAGCCCTAGCTGCAATAGAAAAAACTGTGGCAGACACCAACAAACAACCGCAAGCCTACAATGGATTTAAGCAAAACCAAGAATTATACAAACAATTAATAAACAAAATAAAAA
>JALWYT010000115.1 GCA_026992705.1 Thiotrichaceae bacterium | reverse complement strand
GCCCAATAAGAAATGTGGAAGTTAATTATTCTAGTTCCTAAGCTCCAGCTTGGGAACTAGAGGTAAAACTAGCTTTGAATCGCGGATTAAACGGATTACACAGATTACGCTGATTTAAAATAAAAATGAAAATCGAGGCGTAGGTGCCTTAAAGGTTTTTTAATCCGTGTAATCCGTGTAATCCGTTTAATCCGCGATTCAATGTTTTATACTCAACACCTTCACAATTTTAACTTTTTGTCAGTACGCTCCGCTTACTTCGTCGCAACGAAACGAAGTAAGCGTAGCTAAGTAAGCGGAGCGTTGAGTATAGTGTTACGGCTCACTGTGTCTGAACTGTGATTTTTGTGATTAAATGATATAGCACTACCCGTTTGTATAAAATACAGCGATTAAACCTGACAGGTTTTTAAAACCTGTCAGGTTTGTACTTAACTAAATCGGGTAACGCTATAGTCTATGATTTAAATCATAGTTAATCATTTAATCACAAAAATCACAGTTCAGACAGTTCTCATTTAGTTCCGTTATCACCAATTTCAGCTTTGACAACATCAGCTAATTGCTGGGCAATTGTATCAACTTGTTGCTTATCAAAACCTTCTACCATAACTCTAATCAGCGGTTCAGTTCCACTAGGGCGTAATAATACTCGTCCTTGATCAGCTAAAGTTGCTTCGGCTTCACTTACTGCTTTTTGTATGGATGGTAGATTGGTGACATCTATACCGGGTGTAATCGGTACGTTAATCATGCGCTGTGGGCATTTTTTCATGCCACTTTTTAATACATGTAAAGGTAAACCTGTTTGTCTACTAACTGTTAGTACTTGTAATGCTGTGATTATGCCATCACCTGTGGTGGTACGATCAAGGCAGATAATATGCCCAGAGGATTCTCCGCCTAATATGGCATTTTTTTCTTGCATTGCTTCTAAAACATAACGATCTCCTACTTTGGCGCGAGTTAATGAGATTCCTTTGGTTTCAAGTGCTTGTTCTAAGCCTAAGTTACTCATTAGTGTACCGACAACCTGTCCTTTTAGGCTTCCTTCATTGTGACGGGATTGGGCAATAATGAATAATAGTTCATCTCCATCAACAATTTCGCCTTGATTATCAACCATAATTACACGATCTCCATCGCCATCTAGGGCAATTCCAAGATCAGCATTTTGATAAGCAACGGCGTTTTGTAAGGCATCAAGATGAGTTGCACCATAACCAGAGTTTATATTTAAGCCATTCGGCTGTGCGCCAATGCTTTCAACTTCGGCTCCTAGTTCACGAAAAACTTCTGGTGCAATATGATAAGTTGCGCCGTGAGCGCAATCGACAACGATTTTTAATCCTTTTAAGTCCACTTCATATGGAATCGTACTTTTACAAAATTCAATATAACGACCGGGTGCATCATCAATGCGTTCCGCTCGACCCAATTTCTCTGGGCTGACTGTTTCCATTGGTTTTTCTATTTGGGCTTCAATCGCCAGTTCTACTTCATCAGGGAATTTTTTGCCTTCGTTGGAGAAGAACTTAATCCCATTATCTGGGAATGGATTATGCGAGGCACTGATAACAATACCTGCTTGTGCATGAAAAGTTCGGGTTAAATAGGCAATAGCAGGGGTGGGCATAGGTCCTAATAAGCCAACATTCATACCTGCTGCGGATAAACCTGCTTGTAGGGCGGATTCAAACATATAACCTGAAATACGGGTATCTTTACCGATTAAGACTTTATTTTTGCCAGAGTCATTTTGTAATACTCGTCCGATTGCCCAACCAAGTTTTAAAACAAAATCAGCAGTAATTGGCGGATTGCCAACTGTGCCGCGTATGCCATCAGTTCCAAAATATTTTCTTTGTGTCATAAAATTAAGGCCTGTTCTGGTTATTGATTTGATTTTTTATTGTTATAAGTACTGAACCACATATTGGAGTCCAAAGCTTTAGCTTTGGATTCCAATATATACTAAAATTCATGGTTCGGTACTTAATACTGC
>JALWYT010000114.1 GCA_026992705.1 Thiotrichaceae bacterium | reverse complement strand
GCTTAATCACTGAGTAACGCTTTTCCGCACGTTCTAATACATGCAATATAACCCATTTATCGATGGCTTTCATTAAACCGAGTCGTTCTGCAGCAGGTAAAAAACTACCTGGTTTGTATGAATTATTCTCATGATTTAGACGTATTAGTAACTCATATTGGCGAATGCTATCTAAACGCTCTTTTTGTAAAGGTACAATAGGTTGAGCCATTAAAGAAAATCCATTATTTTCTAATGCAAATTCAATTTGTTCTTTCCAGTTAATAAGATAAGGATCAGTAAATAAAGCTGCTTTATCCATGCTCAGTATATAGTATTGATCACGACCTAATTTTTTTGCCATATAGCAGGCTTGATCTGCTGTGTTTAGCAAACCTTTTAAACTTTTTCCAATGCCGCTATCAAATTCAACTAAACCGATACTTGCTCCAACCACGAAATTACGATCTTGCCAAGTAAACCGAAAACTACGTAAGTCATTTAAAATCGATTCAACAATAGATTTTGCCCGCTCAGTTGAGCAAGCTTGTAATAAAATTGCAAACTCATCGCCTCCTACGCGTGCTACTTTGTCAAGTTGACGAACATAGCGAGAAAATATCTGGGCAACTTGCTTTAGTAGTTCATCTCCTGCGACATGCCCACATGTGTCATTTACGCTTTTGAAATGGTCAAGATCGATATAAATCAGTGTGTTAGTGATCTTGTTCATAGAGTTAGCTTGTAATACATGCTCTAAAGAACGTTCAAAGCGACTACGATTAATTAAACCTGTTAAAGCATCTTGTGAAGCTTGACGATAAAGCGTATTCATTACCTTTCTATCAGCCGTTACATCACGAAAAACTAAAACGATACCATGTGATATTTTATCATCATCAACCAATATCGAACGTGTTGATAAATTAATATATCGTTCACCTTGCTGATGAGTAATTAACTTAATCTGTCCTAGACTAAAGTTTCGTTTTGGAAAACGCTCTTGATCACTAAGTATATCTTGAAGAATAGGTTTACCACGATGGTCTTGGATGGTGAAAATATAACTAATATGTTGATCAAGATAGTTTTTTCCAAAACCAATCAATTTTTCTGCTGCTTGATTAATATAACTAATGAAATGATCTTGATTAATACTGATTACACAACCTGAAACAGCATCTAGGATTTTGTCAGTTCGACTTGCAATAGGAGGCTGTTTCATTTCTATTGAGTTATCACTAAGATTCTTACGATATGACAAAAATAAGCCGAGTAATAAAATAGGCTGTAAATAGAGTAAGCCATTAAGTAAATCGTTTTCTTTTAATAAGACAATACTATCTGTGATTGCAATGGGTGAAATCAGCAAAATAGTGATAGAATTTGTTACTAAAAGCAGACCAAAAAAGGTGATTGGTAATACATTCATCATTGCCTCACGCAGTAAATTTATTATTTTTTATTTAAATTTATGACCTTGTTGTATTGTACGGAAGTCAACGTTATTTCTTTCCTCAGGTTTGATGAATTATACGAGTAAACCTAATATTAGGTGATATTTTATGACAAGTGGTGAGTTTTTATACTGAATTGTTACAATGTATTAATAGCTCATGTCAATGATTGATTTAAGTATCTTGATATTGCAGAATGGATTGAATCATTTTTTCATGTGATAAACCACATGTGTTCAGTTGATCTTCACGTTCTGCATGATGAATATATTTATCGGGAATGCCTAAATTCAATACAGGAATACAAATTTTGGCTTGATGCAAGTATTCATTTACTGCACTACCTGCCCCACCCATAATAGCATTATCTTCTACAGTGACGATTAAATCATGCTGTTGAGCAATGCTCTTAAGCATTTGTTCATCAATAGGTTTGACAAATCGCATATTAATCAGTGTGGTATCAAGTTCATTAGCAGTTTGTACTGCAGCATTAAGCAATGAGCCGAATAATAAAATAGCAATCCGTTTTTCTGATTGGCTCGTCTCTCGCAACTTAACTGCTTTACCAATCTCAATGGTCTGCATGGTTTTATTAGGAGTAATACCAATACCTTTACCACGAGGGTAACGTACTGCTGTTGGTGTATTCTGTTGGTAAGCGGTGTATAACATCTGCCGGCATTCATCTTCGTTACTTGGTGTCATAATTATCATATTTGGCAAGCAGCGCAAAAAGCTAATATCATAATTACCTGAATGTGTTGCACCATCTGCACCGACTAACCCCGCACGATCGATTGCAAATACTACGGGCAGATTTTGAATAGCAACATCATGCAATAGCTGGTCATAAGCCCGCTGTAAAAAGCTGGAATAGATCGCCACAATAGGCTTTATCCCATTGCAGGCAAGCCCAGCGGCTAAGGTTACGGCATGTTGTTCTGCAATGGCAACATCATAATATCGCTTGGGAAATCGTTCTGAAAATTTAACCAAACCTGAACCTTCTCGCATTGCAGGTGTGATGGCTACCAAGCGTTCATCTTGTTCTGCCATATCACAAAGCCATTGACCAAAGACTTCGGTATAAGTGGGCGTAGATGGTTTTAATTTCTGAATACCTTTTGCTAAGTCAAAGCTAGAAACACCATGATAAGTACAAGGATCACATTCAGCCGGACGATAACCTTTACCTTTTTGGGTGACAATATGCAAAATTCGAGGACCTTTGATTTGTTTGATATTATTAAGAATATCAACAAGGTCAGTAACATTATGCCCATCGATAGGACCATAGTATTTAAAGCCCATTTCCTCGAATAAAGTACCAGGCAGTACCATACCTTTCATATGTTCTTCAGCTAGTTTGGCAAAACGAGATAATGAGGGCAAGGGGGCTAAGATTTTCTTACTATTTTCTCTAAAATTAGAATATAAACGCCCTGAAAGTAGATGGCTGAGGTATTTGTGAAAGCCACCAACATTGGGTGAAATCGACATATCATTGTCGTTGAGAATAACTAATAAATCCGCCTCAACATCACCTGCATGGTTCATTGCCTCATATGCCATGCCGGCTGTCATCGCACCATCACCGATAATGGCAATGGCTTGTTTTTCTTCACCTCTTAGTTTAGCAGCCAATGCCATACCTAAAGCTGCACTAATAGAGGTACTTGAATGCCCAACGCCGAAGCTATCATAATGACTTTCAGAGCGTTTTGGGAAACCTGATAACCCACCTTTTTTACGGATTGTGGCGAGTTGATCTTTTCGCCCTGTCAATACTTTATGAGCATAGGCTTGATGACCAACATCCCAGATTAAATCATCATGAGGTGTATCAAATACATAATGTAAAGCAACAGTTAATTCAACAACACCCAAGCTTGCAGAGAAATGACCTCCTGATTTAGAAATTGAATTAAGCAAAAATTGCCGTAGTTCATTTGATAATTTGGGTAAATCTTGTTGATCAAGTTTCCGAAGATCTGTTGGTGTATGAATGGAATCAAGCAAGGTAATATTCCAGTAATGCCAATAGGGAAGGTGCAGGATAGTGCTATTTTAATCGCTTGACAATAAACTCAGCGAGTTCTTGTAAGGATTGTACAGAATCTCCAAATATTGTTAGGTGATTCATCGCTTCATTATACAAATCCTGTAATTTTTGTTTGGAGGCTTTCAAGCCGATAATAGCTGGGTATGTCGGCTTATTTGCTGCAATATCAGCACCTTGTGGCTTGCCAAGTGTTTCTGTGTCACTTTCAATATCCAAAATATCGTCCTGAACTTGAAAAGCCAAGCCAATGCAATCGGCAAATTTTTCTAAATGATAAATTTGTTCGGTAGTGATGTATTTAGCACAATAAGCAGGCATTAACACACAAGCTTGGATTAATGCTCCTGTTTTACAGCGGTGCATATTTTCTAATTCGGCTAATGTTAATGGTTTATCCACTGAATCTAAATCAATTGCTTGACCACCAACCATGCCTTGCATCCCTGCAGCTTGTGATAAAATATTAATTAGCTTCAAACGAGTCTCAGCACTGACCGCTAATGGTTGAGCGGTTGCTAGTAAATAAAAGGCAAAAGTGTGTAAGGCATCGCCTGCTAAAATAGCTGTAGCTTCATCAAAAGCCTTATGATTACTCAGCTTGCCCCGTCGTAAATCATCATCATCCATTGCAGGGAGGTCGTCATGAATTAATGAATAAACATGGATCAATTCAATTGCAGCAGCGGGAATATCTAAAATATCAGGAGGAACCCCTAGTGCTTCTCCTGTTGCATAAACTAATAGTGGACGGATACGTTTGCCACCATCTAATGTAGAATAACAGATGGCTTGATGAAGTTTCTTAGGTATATTATCTTGATATGTCAATAACTTTTCTAATACACCTTCAATCCGCAGTTGCTGTTGTTTCATTTGTTCTTGAATCATTAATCATTCGCCTGCCTGATTAAAAATAGCTTCAGCCCCGTCAGGGCTGAGTTCAATAACACGCTGCTCTGCCTGTTTAAGAATCTTTTGACAAATTCGTGTTAGTTGTACACCTTCTTCAAAAGCGTTTAATGATTCTTCTAAGGTCATTTTTCCCTCTTCCATTTGCGTTACTAAGCTCTCTAAAGCTTGCATAGCAGATTCAAAATCACTAGGGAGTTTCTTTTTAGTTTTTTTATTAGGCATAATGAGATGATATTCGGATAAATTTCAGACTGAGGGAAGATTACAAGTATTATTTGTGAGACTCAAGTTTATAAACTCAAGATTAAACCTTATAAATTATCAGGTTGAAAAAATATTACTAAGTCCCTACAGTTGCACGCTGAATTTTTTGTAATGACTTAGCTTGAATTTGAATAAGGTTAGGAATAATTACTAGTTTTATAACTACTTCAAGATGGTTAGTAATTGGTTATTCGGGGTGCCGTCTAAACCCGAATAATTAATCACGGATCACCTTTTAAACAAAGTAGTTACCTAATTTTTACCAAGAAAAGGAGAAACATATGGCAGTTTTAGTTGGACGAGCAGCCCCTAATTTTACTGCTCCCGCTGTATTAGGCGATGGAAGCATTGTTGATGAGTATAGTTTTTTAAGTGCAACAGAAGGTAAATACCGCGTTTTATTTTTCTATCCTTTAGACTTCACATTTGTTTGCCCTTCTGAATTAATCGCATTTGATCATCGTTTAGAAGAATTTACTAAACGTAATGTAGAAGTTGTTGGCGTTTCTATTGACTCACATTTTACACACAATGCATGGCGTAATACCCCAATTAATGAAGGTGGTATCGGTCCTGTTAAATATCCATTAGTTGCTGATATGACGCATTCAATCTGTAAAGATTATGATGTAGAACTTCCTGATGGTTCAGTTGCATTCCGTGGTTCATTCTTGATTGACAAAGAAGGCATTGTACGTCATCAAGTTGTTAATGACCTTCCTTTAGGTCGTAATATTGATGAAATGCTTCGCATGATTGATGCACTACAGTTCACTGAAGAGCATGGTGAAGTTTGTCCAGCAGGTTGGAATCAAGGTGACAAAGGTATGGATGCCTCACCTGAAGGTGTTGCTAAATATTTAGCAGAAGAAGCGGATAAGCTTTAATCTTTGTAAGCTGGGCGTAACCTAGCAAACAGGGAGAGATAGATAAAAAACACGAAGCGGTTTTACCCTTCGTGTTTTTTTTCGTCTATACTTCGTCGCTAATTTCAATAAATAAAGTTTTTTATGTCCAAAACACTCGAACTCACAAAATCTCTAGTCGCCCGTCCTTCTATTACACCCGATGATCAAGGCTGTCAGCAATTATTGTCTGAGCGTTTAGAACCGCTAGGCTTTAGTACAGAAAAAATGCACTTTGATGGGGTTGATAATGTTTGGATACGCAAAGGCACAGAAGCCCCTGTTTTTTGTTTTGCAGGGCATACTGATGTTGTCCCTACGGGCGATATTTCGTTATGGGATAGCGATCCATTCAAGCCAACTATCCGTGATGGTCTGCTATATGGGCGTGGTACAGCCGATATGAAAGGCAGTATTGCGGCAATGACGGTTGCATGTGAGCGATTTATCACTGATTTTCCAAATCATAAAGGATCAATTGCCTTTCTTATCACCAGTGATGAAGAAGGTCCTGCAACGGGGGGGACGGTTAAAGTAATCGAAACCTTAGAAGCTCGCCATGAAAAAATTGATTGGTGTTTAGTCGGTGAGCCGTCAAGCACCGAACAAATTGGTGATGTGATTAAAAATGGTCGGCGTGGTTCGCTAGGTTGCAAGTTAAAAATTATCGGCAAGCAAGGGCATGTGGCTTATCCGCATTTAGCCAAAAATCCAATACATTTAGCCGCTCCATTTATTGCAGAAATTACGGCTGAGGAATGGGATCAAGGCAATGAATACTTTCCGCCAACTACATTCCAAATCTCAAATATTCATACAGGCACAGGAGTTAGCAATGTTATCCCCGCTGATTTAAACATCACGTGTAATTTCCGCTTTTCAACGGAATTAAGTGTTGGTGAAATCAAGCAACGTGTTGAGTCGATGCTAAATAAACATCAACTTAAATATGTAATTAATTGGAATTTATCAGGCTTACCATTCTTAACTGAAGAGGGGGAATTAGTCACTGCTGCCGTCAATGCGATTAAAAAAATAACAGGAAGAAAGACAAAATTATCCACCACAGGCGGCACATCTGATGGTCGTTTTATCGCACCAACAGGGGCACAAGTATTAGAACTTGGTCCATTAAATAATACAATCCATCAAATTAATGAGTGTGTATCCGCTAGTGATTTAGATATATTGGAAGCAATGTATTATGAAATACTAAAGGCGTTATTAGGGAGTTAAACAGCTGCCTCTGCTAATTCAAGTAATTCTTTAAGGTTAATTATCTTCAATTTATTATGTCGGCACTCCATAATTTTATTAGCATGAAATTCGACAATAACACGACTTAAATGTACAGGGGTAATGCCAATAGCATCAGCAATATCTTCTCGGCTTAGTGGGATAGGAATAATACCTGAGGTATCAATGCCA
>JALWYT010000113.1 GCA_026992705.1 Thiotrichaceae bacterium | reverse complement strand
ATTTGCAAGATGTCAACTGGCTTTCTAGCCATCAATTACTATGGACATCGCCTAATATCGCATCAAAAGTAACCGGCTTTTTTGCCAGTAAAGTGATGCAAAGCCGTATGCAATTAGTCGATGCGGCAAATTATCCTGAATTATTTCAACACGCGGATTTTAATGGCAAATTGTATCAACTGGATGAGCCTGTTTTAGATATTCCTTCTTTATTAAAAAGCTTCCAGCAACAATTCTCTGACTGCATTATCAAAACTGATGCCGAGCATTCACGCTTAAAACAGCACGGCAAGCAATGGGCTTTTGAAACGGTATCAAATCATAAACCGCTACAAATTAATGCTCAGCAGATTATTTTAACTGCAGGTGAAGGCAATGAAGCCTTGTGTGAGCCATTAGGTTTAGCCGCCCCCAAAATGCAGCGTCGCCCGTTGCGAATGCTGATTGCCAAAGCCAAGCATCTGCCCAAAATTTATGCCCATGCACTCGGCGTTAGTGATAAACCGAAAATGACCATCACCACACATCAAGATAAAAACGGTGATAGCGTTTGGTATATCGGCGGAGAACCTGCCGAAAAAGGAGCAAGGCAAGCAGAGCAAGACTGTATTGCAGAAACCCAACAAGCCCTACAAAAATCCCTAGCATGGTTCAACTGCTCAGCACTACGCTGGTCGAGCTTTTACATCAACCGAGCCGAAGGCATACAAGAACATGGCAAACGCCCCGACACCCCCTTTATTCAACAAATAGATAATGTCACCGTTGCATGGCCAACTAAATTGGCTTTTGCCCCGATGTTGGCGGATGAATTATTAAAACAACTTGCTACGGTGCAGCCCTTAAATTTGGATAACGTAAAAATTCCAGACTCTTTAGCATTGGCTAATTTAGCTGATACTATGTGGTCGTAGGCAAGAGGTATATTTAAGCCTATTAAAAATATTTCTGCAGCTCTAGCTGCAAATAGTCATCATTACGGATGGCGTGTAGGAAAGTGTCTTCTGGCACGGTTTTATTGACGGTTTGAGCCTCGATATTGAGTTTAAAGTTATTTTTTAGGCGGCGGCTGGCTTCGATGCGGAAGCTTTGCCCACTGTGGTCGAGGTCTTGGAATACGCCTGCGAGTATTTCGGTGCTTTGTGCGTCATTAAAGGCTAGGCGAGCACCTGCGAATAAGTCGTGCTGGAAGGGTGTTGTGGCGTGTTTGCCGCGTGAGTCGTAATGGTATTCGGCTAATAGCCCTAAATCTTTGCTGCCGCCTGCAATGGCGGGGATGGTGTACTCAAAGCCTCCGACGGCGGCATTGTAGTTTTCTGTTTTGCTTTTGCGGTGTATGCCTTCAAATTTCCAAATCCATTCTTCGCCTGTGTATTGGGCATCTATGCCGACTTGTTTGATTTGCGGATAATACGGTGTCAGCACGGGTTTTCCATTTTTTGTACCTAAACGTAATTCAGGGGCACGAGATGTACCGTCAAACCAATAGATACCTGCGTCGATATTATCTTTGCTGATATTCCAGCGAACCGCATAATCCACATGCTTTTGTTTTGAGCTGGATTCATAAGTGGTTTGATCCGTATCAACAGGCAAGGCTGCACGGAAGCGACCTGTGGCACTGGGGAAGGTGCGTTCACGGAAATAAGGCAATACATATAAATCAACCGAGCCATTTTCTAATAAGCGGCTGGTGCGAATCATGGGTTGCCCGAGTTTTTCTTCGCCATCGGTTGATTCTATAAGGTCGGTTTGGTTAATAATATCGACTAAATGCTGTGATTCAGTTACGCCCCAAAAGACCTTGCTAATCCCTGCTTGCATTTCCCATTTATCATTGGCAATCACGATATCCAAGGTGCGAATATCGCCATGCGTGCGTTCTTTGTCATTTTGATCAAAGCGATAAAACGGCACAAAGGTAAATTTTTTGCGTCCGTTATCCCATTTATGGCGGTACTCAGGCTGCACACTCAGCGAGACATTATTGCCTTTTTGTTCGGCAAAACTGGGCTGATGCGGGAAGTAGCGACCTTCTACGGCAATATTCCCTGAAAATTCACCCGCTTGTGTACTGGTTGCGAGCAGGCTAAGTATAAAAAGTGAGAGTGTTTTTTGGTGTTGTAATGTCATGCTTAAATCCAACGGCGTACTTGTTTTTTGTAGTTTAAATAATCATCACCAAATTTTTCTTCCAAGACCTTTTCCTCAGGAATAATTTGCATCACGGTGATAAGCCAAATAAATACTGGCAATAATAAAAAAGGAGCAGGCACAGCGAGGTAAATCGCCCATGCGACTAACCAGAAAAATAAGCCTAAATACATTGGGTTACGCGAGAAACGGTACATGCCTTTATTAACAATAGTACGAGTATTTTGAGGCTTAATCGGGTTTACCGTGGTTTTTGATTTAAAAAACTGCAAAATTGCTGAAAAATCCAATAATAACGCCAATGCAGCAAAGGCATAGCCGATGCTTCTCTCAACAGGCTCTAGTAGCACAGGGCTAGGAAATGCCTTGGCAAGAAAATACATGGCGATACCAAAAAGTAGCATATAGACAGGTGGTGGAATTTTTGTTTTTAGCATTGATTACCTCGAATTTTATTGGGTTGTAACCCATCGTAACGTAACTATTTTCAACACAGGCTTAAAACTGTCTCGCCAAAGCGTTTTTATTAAAGTCACTTGCATTTAATCCTGTTTGGAATTTGTAATTACTCCATTTTAATATGGTGGATTTCCCTGTTTGATGATTTTGCATAGTCATAACACTAGGTCGCCAATAACGTCCTAGATATTCTTTAAAGCCTGAGTTTGTCAGTGTTTTTAATTTTTCGTTTTTACGGTCATAGAATTCAATTTTGACAGGGCGGTATTCTTTGGTATCAAGCCAGCCGATTTGTTTTGAATAGCCTGAATACTTATACGCAGGTGTACGCTCTATAACATAGCAAGTCCAGCCATTGCCGCATGGTTCGTCGCGTAGGTATTTATAGGTATATTTCTCGACTTCCTGCGAACCTAAATCCTCAAAGGCAAATTCACTACCCATAAAAGGCCCTGATTTACTTTTTGATGAGATACGCTTTACACGGGATAAGGCAGGCAGGTACATCCATTGGTCATCAGGTTTTAAACCGTGCGAGAAAGTTAGCATGGCTGTGCCTTTAACATCCGCTGGCTCATCAAATAGTGAGAGGGATTTGTCGCCATCACCAACTCCTTCTAATACTTTGGCTCGTATTTTTCGGGTACTGGTTTGCCCGGCACGATTTTTCAAAATCATTAGCATATCGGCAGTGCTGTCTTTAAAGCCCGCATCTCTGGCATCGGCTTCTTTGGCGATACGCAAGCCTTTTTCTTCGGGTGTTTCTGCGAACACAGAGCTTGTGATCATCACTAAACTAATGACTATGGTTAATTTGCTTAATAGTTTCATCGTATTTTCCTTTTTGTTTATGCGGTAACAGGTTCAGCAACAACTTCCTCTCCTTTGCTGAGCCATTTATCGAATGTTAGTAATAAGGGTGGTAAGAATAAAAAGTCGGCTAATAAGGCAAAACCAATAATCATTGAGGTTACTAAGCCCATGCCGGCATTAATCTCAAATGATGAGGTTGAAATCACTAAAAAGCCGCCAATCAACGCAATTGATGTTACCCATAAAGCACTGCCGACGGTTGAGAAAGCATAGCGAACGGCTTGCTCGGCATTGAGTCCTTGCTCACGTCTAGCTCGCAAATATTTGCTGAGAAAATGTACAGTATCGTCAACCACAATACCGATGGTCATTGAGGTAACCACAGATAACGCCAAGCCAATCTCACCATCAACAATTGCCCATAAACCAAACGCCAAGCCCGCAGGCATTAGATTTGGAATTAAGCTAATCAAACCGTAACGGAAGGATTTTAGAGCAATAATCAAAATAAATGAGATAAGCACTAAAGCGACCGCTGCACCTGTCAACAAACTAACGATATTCTTCATGCCGATATGGGCAAACATAATCGTTGGACTTGAGCCATGCGTTTTTATTGCAGGTGTATTCGCTTGCATCCAGTCTAGTGTTCGTTGCTCAAAGGCAAGCACCTCTTGAGTGGAGATGGTTTTCAAGGTAACAGTAAGACGCGTTGATTGTTTGCGAATATCAATTTGGTTGTTTAAATCCAAACCATAGGGCAGCGACATTTCATATAGCAACAAATATTGGGCAGCTAAATCTTTGCGTTCAGGCAGACGATAAGCCGCAGGATCATCGCCATGCATATTGCGATTGAGTCGCTTCATGGTATCAGTCAACGTATTGACATGAATGACCTCAGGCTGCTCACGCAACCAATTAGCAAATTTTTCGACTTGTTTTAAATAGTGAGGGTCAGAAACACCATTAGCTTTTTTGGAATCCAATGAATAATCTACAAAATACATCCCTGTTAGATGGCTTAGTAGAAAATCCGTATCGGTGCGGAATTGAATACGCTCATCAAAGTAATGCACAAATACGTCGTTAAGCTCATTTTTCGGTAAAAATGAGACGAGTACGATAAATAAAGCTGCTCCTGCAATCAGTAATTTCTTTTGCTGACGAATCGTAAACTCTGCCAATTTCGCCATCTGTGAATTTTTATGGGATTGCTCATCTTTTGCTTTAACCCGTGAAGGTAATAATGTTACTAAGGCAGGCATAAAGCCGATAGATAATACCCACGCATAAATCACACCAATCGCTGCAATATTACCTAAATCACGGAATGGCGGAGCATCACTGAAATTTAGACTCAAAAAGCCAATCGCCGTGGTAATTGAGGTGAGAAAAACAGGACCAAAATTAATCCGCAGGCTTTCTCTCATTGCGGTAATTTTATCCATGCCTTTCCGCATTCCTTGTAGCCAATTTGACAAGATATGCACACAGTCGGCAATGGCTAAAGTGAGTATAATCGTTGGGGCTGACATGGTAGGCGGTGATAGATGAATCCCTAGCCAACCGGCTGAACCCATCGCCGACATCACGGCAAAAACAATGGTCAATAGCGTTACAATGGTTCCCACAATGCTTCGCAAAAGGAATAAAACCAATAGTAAAATAATCCCCAATGCCATCGGAATTAGGTGTGTCATATCGTATTGTGATGCCTCTGGAAAAGCGTTATTCATCATCACAATACCGCTGAGATAGACATCTAAATTGGGGTAGGTTTTATTGATATATCGCTTTAATTCTCGAACAGATTTTACAGTTTTTGGGGTTTCTGAGGTTGGGTCAATATTGGGGAATTCTACGGTGATATTAATTGCCGTGACATCGCTTTTATCGGAAAGCAAACGATGCAAAATCAGTGGCTCATTCAAGGCAATTTTTTGAATTCTATCCAAATCTGCTTGGCTGAGTTCATTGGGGTTTTCAATTAAATTTTCAACAGTTAAATCATCATCATCGGCGTAGGTGTGTTGAAAATTAGATAAGGAATCAACGCGGATTGAATACGGTGTTTGCCATGCTCGTTCGGTAATATCAACAATCGCTTTTAAGGTTTCCTTGGTGAATACATTGCCATCTTTGGGAGCTATCGCCACAATCACGCTATCATTTTTGGTATAGGTCGATTGCAGGTTTTCAAAAGCTTCAAGCTGTGGGTTTGATTTATCAAAGAAAATTCGGTAATCATTATCAAATTTTAATAAACGCCCACCGCTAGCTAATAGCAATGCAATCACAATTGATAAAATCAGTACCAACCAGCGGTGATTCATTAACCAATTGGCATAGCCTCGATTGATATTATTCATTTTTTACTCCCCCTCAAACCCTCTAATAAACTAATCAAACCACCGCCACATGATAGTAATAGCTCCATGCTTTGCGAGCTTTTTGCCATACCTAGGCAGCCTTCTAAGGTTGCCACAAACACAATGGCAAACTGCTCTGTGTTGACATCTTCACGCACATAGGCTTTTTTCTTGCCTGCCTCTAAAGCACGCTCGATAGCACTTCGCCATGTCATGTAGGAGGCTTCAATCCGCTCTCGAAAGCCTTCATCAATAGCCGACATTTCCTGAGCCAATTTATTAAGCGGGCAGCCTGACATAATATCGTCCATTGTCATTTGCTCACCACCTTTGATAATGCTATCAATCAGAATATCAATAGGGTTGCCATCCGCTTGCAGCGGGCTAATCCAATGAAAATCAATAAGTGGCGAGATAATTTCATCAATCACCGCATAACCAAGGGCGAGTTTATTCGGGAAATGATGATACAAGGCTCCTTTTGTCAAGCCCGTTTCTTTTACAATATTCTGGATGCTAGCCGCTTGAAAGCCCACACGATGAATTTCATGAAACGCAGCTTCTAGTATTTTTTGTCGAGCATTTTCGGATTTGTCTATATCGCAGCACACACTCTGCCAAAAATGCCACCAAGGGCGGTTATGATCTGCCATTTGTCACCTATCATTGCCACATACCAATTGGTATGGTGTGGATTTATAACATCCATACCGGTTGGTATGCAAATTATTTTTTGTAACTTTTCCTGCTTTACTATTTTTTTACTTTCTCAGTGGTTTCGTCGCCTGCGACTTTTTGTAGCTCTTTTCTTGCTTCGTACATAGGCGACGAGATACTTTCTTTTATTCGGCTTGTCCAAAAAATTGTAGGAACAATTTTTCACGTCAGCCCGAAGGGTGAGGCTCATGGACGAGCCGAATAAAAGAAAGTATCCAAAGAAAAGGACACCCCGACATTATCGCTATTTCCTAAAAAATCATCCAATTTTCCGGCGGCGTGAACTCGCTCATTCCGCAAAGCTCCATTCCCTCAAACATGCACGCCTTTTTCCGGAAAATTGAATGATTTTTTAGGGCGATAAAAACGGGGACTCAAAACTCACCTCGCTTTACGCTTCGGCTTATAAGAGCAAGCTTTTAATCTGTGTTTATCTGTGTCCATCTGTGGTTAAATTTTATCCGCGTGCATCTCGGCAATTGCCCCTGCATTGCTC
>JALWYT010000112.1 GCA_026992705.1 Thiotrichaceae bacterium | reverse complement strand
ATTCATCTACACATCGTCCAATCGCTAAATCAACTTAATAATGCCATTTTGTATATGTCGTTAAGAAGACATCAACTCTTTCATTAAGCTCTACTTCATTTCTCTCTATTTAAAGTAGATGACAGAGAGCATTGGATACGATACCATTCATCCATAAAATATAATTATAAAAAGAATAAAATGTCTAAAATTACTCAATATATTCATGATTTTTTTACATGGTGGAGCCAAGGCTTGTATAAAGGCTTGCCAGATTCTTTACGCAAATGGGTTCAAACCGATTCGGCTAAGTTAATTCTTAAAATAAAAGCTGATGATAAGGTTGAAGCAATTTGGTATCAGGATGGTAAATCTCAAGAACGTGGCGACTTTTCGCTTAATGATGCTCATATCGAATTATCAGATTTGATACCTAAAAAATTTCATAAGAAAAAATACTTTATCGAACTACAGCTTGATCAAAAACAAGTCTTGTTTTTGCAGAAGAAATTTCCTGAAAACCTTAAAGACAATCTAACACAAGCTATTCGCTACCAGATTGATCGCCTAACACCGTTTTCATCCAATAATGTTTTCTTTGACGCAACGGTTGGCGAGTACGATAAATCGTCTAAACATATTATTGCGGATATTTTTGTTGCATCCCGCCAGATGGTTGAAGCTATTTCTGAAAAGCTAAAAGCTCTGGGAATTGAAAATATTGATTTAATTTCGGTTAGCAATAGCAAACAAGCATTAAATCTAAGTACGGACGGTATGCCTAATGCCAATGTTCATAATAAAGTATCACGCAAGCCTTTATTATTTATGCTAGCGGTTTTAGTTCTTTCCTTGATATTGCCTGTTGCTTATAAAGCTCGGCGGATTAATCAATTAGATGAAGCCATCAGCCAACTACGCTCGACCGCATCACAGCAAATAGCGATACGCGATAAATTATTTGAAGCTGAAGATGCCTTGAACTTTTTGAAAGAAAAGCGGGCAAGCTCACCGATGGCTCTTGATGTGGTAGAAACCTTATCCAAAACGCTTCCTAAAGACACATGGTTAGAGCGGCTTGAATTAAATAATAAAACCTTAGAAATTCGTGGTGAGTCAGAAAAAGCTTTGGCTTTGATTGATATATTAGAAGAATCCCCCGCTTTTTCTGATGTGAAATTTAACTCTCCTGTTTCACTGAATAAGAAAAATCACCGTGATAAATTCCATATTCAAGCAACAGTGGAGGTGAGTCATGGATAAGTCATTGGCAATCCCTGAAGAAAAGCATGCAATGGTGGCATGGTCGCTATTGGTCATTTTAATACTGTTTGCTTTATTGTTTATCGTTTTACCTGTACTGCAATACTCTTCTGAACAGAGCGATACTATTGAAAAACGCTATAAACAATTAATCAGCTACAAAAAAGTTGCCGAATCCACCCCTGAATTTCAGCGTGAATTTAAGCGGGTACAGAAAACAGGCTTAGATAAATTATTCTATCCCAAAGGCTTAACCGCCGCACAAGTTGGTAAAGAATTACAAAAACAATTAGCCACCATCATCACCAGAGACAATGGCGTATTGGTACGTTCAGAAGTATTAGATTCGGATATTGGCGATGAACAAGAAAAAAATTCAGTTTATCAACAAGTCGCGGTAAAAGCCAGTTTGCAAGGCGATTCACGCTTATTAAGAAATTTGCTACATCAGGCTTATCGGGCTAGACCTTTGATTTTTGTTGAGAGCGTCAACGTCAAACCACTTGGCAAAAATAATGATAAATCACAGCGAATTAAAGCAGAGGTTGTTATCTCAACTTACTGGCGAGGAGGTGTAAACAATGATGAAACAGTTGATTAATCCACCTCTCAATCTTGTTTTCACTCTGATGGCATTGCTATTTCTTGGCTTAACGGCGTGGAGTATCGTTAGCTTGAAATTAATGAATGAAGATAATCAAGGTTCAGGTATTCACACAAAAATTGAGATTCCATCGGCTGAGGCTCTAGCCGTGCCACCATTACGACAATATAAG
>JALWYT010000111.1 GCA_026992705.1 Thiotrichaceae bacterium | reverse complement strand
GATTATCTCATGCTAGTTTTATTTTTAGGAATAGTTGGAACAGGCATGATGACAACATTTGTTGCAGGAACAGATGTCGTTCAAGTTAAAAGCTTTTTCCGGGGGCTAATGATGTTTAATTGGCAGCCATTGCCAAATGACCCCATTATACTGACTCACCTAGCATTAGTTGCACTTTTAATGCTGATATTTCCTATTAGTAAGTTATTACATGCTCCTGGTGTGTTCTTCAGTCCGACTCGTAACCAGGTTGATAATCCTAGAGAGAAACGTCATCTATCACCTTGGGCAAAAGAATTGGAAGACCAAGGTAAGATGTATCTTGATGAGTTAAACAAGTAGGCGTTACGACTAAATTATAGTAGTTAAGGTAAGGATTTTAGAGGTACACACTGTGGCAGATTTTGAAATACCAAAAGTAACAGGTGAAATAGGTACGTTAGATACTCCAGCTGTACAAGAAGGGGTAATGAAAGGTGATGGTCCTTGGATCTCTAAGCCAGAATTCCAAGAAGCAATGCATTTTCCTACTGATTTTGAAAAAGTAGGTGATTCAACAAAATATACATTGGTTAAAAACTGGAAAGAGCGAGCTTTAGATAAGATGGCAGATTTAAAGTCTCGTTATCGTTCACTACAGTTGTTTCTTGATATTTGCGTTAAATGTGGGGCGTGTACTGATAAATGCCATTATTTTATTGGCACGTCTGACGCAAAGAATATGCCTGTTGCTCGTCAAGATTTATTACGAAAAGTTTATCGTCGTTATTTTACTTTTGCAGGCAAATATTTTCCTAAATTAGTTGGTGCTGTTGATCTGACTGAAGAAGTTATTGATGACTGGTACAACTATTATCACCAATGTTCACAGTGTCGTCGCTGTTCTGTTTTCTGTCCTTATGGTATTGATACGGCAGAAATATCAATGGCGGCTCGTGAAATTTTAAATCATATTGGTCGTGGGCAAAAATATTGTACTGAGATTATGGGCAAGGTTTACAAGATTGGTAATAATCTTGGTCTACCTCAAGCAGCATTAGCTGATACTTTAGAAGGGCTTGAAGAAGATATTGAATGGGATACTGGTGTAAAAGTTAAGCTGCCTTTAGATAAAAAAGGTGCAGAAATTTTATTAATTACTCCATCGGCAGACTTTTTTGCGGAGCCACATGTGGATGGTTTAATGGGATATGCAAAAGTATTCCATCAAGCAGGCTTAAGTTGGACATTAAGCTCATATGCTTCTGAAGGTGCAAACTTTGGTATGTTTATCGGTTCTTACGAAAACATGCGAAAAATTGCACTGCGTATTCGTAAAGCAGCGATAGATTTAGGCGTAAAACGAATTGTATTTGGAGAGTGTGGACATGCGTGGCGTGTAGCGTACTCTTTCTTAAATACATTAGCAGGACCGTTTGATTTCTTAGATCCAAAATACCCTGTACCGCAACATGTATTAGAAATTACATGGCCATTATTACGTGACGGTAAATTAACTATTGATAAGTCTCGTAATGATGATATGACAGTTACGTTCCATGATTCGTGTAATATTGCTCGTGCTTCACGTATGGGTGACAAGCCAGGTGGACAGTTTGATATTCCACGTAGTGTTATTAAAGCTGTTTGTAATAACTATGTCGAGATGCCACAAGATACAACACATGATGCAACGTTCTGCTGTGGCGGTGGGGGTGGTCTCTTAACGGATGATTTGATGGAAATCCGTATCAAAGGTGCTGCACCTAGAATGGAAGCGTTGAAGAACGTAACAGAGAATAAAGGTGTGACTCACATGGCTGCGATCTGTGCAATCTGTAAGTCACAATTTACAAAAGTGATACCGTACTATGGTTTTAGTATGGATCAAATTGTTAGTGTGCATCAACTAGTGAGTAATGCATTAATCCTTGAAGGACAGCTTGAATACGAAGCATCTGAAGAGGAAGGATAATTTTAAATAGTTAAAATAGTGTTAATACTGATTTAATTAGCACTATATGTTCAATTTTATATTATTTGTTTAACTCTATGTTTTAGGGTTACTGGCAGGAGAATAGGCATGGCAACATCAATTGATGATACTAAGTTAGGACATACCTTCCGTCGTTTTGAAGATGGTGATTTTTCATGGGATAGTATGGCAGAAAAAATCTTTGTACAAGATACCTCATACAAGTGTCCAACTTATATACAAAAAACTCCACCATGTCAGGGTAGCTGCCCTTCAGGTGAAGATATTCGTGGTTGGCTACAAATTGTTCGTGGTATTGAAAAGCCAGCAGCAGGTATGACAATGCAAGAATATGCATTTCGTCGTTCAACAACTGCAAATCCATTCCCATCAATGATGGGGCGTGTTTGTCCTGCTCCTTGTCAGGATGGTTGTAATCGTAACGATGTTGACGACTTTGTCGGTATCAATTCAGTTGAGCAATACATCGGTGACCAAGCGATTGAAGCAGGTTTAACTTTTGATGATTCTACTCCACTTTCAGGCAAAAAAGTTGCCATTATCGGTGGTGGAGTAGCAGGTATGTCTGCGGCTTACCAATTACGCAAAATGGGTCACGCATCAACAATCTTTGATGATCATCCAGCATTAGGTGGTATGGCTCGTTATGGTATCCCAGGTTATCGTGTTCCACGCGATAAGATGGATGCTGAAATCGAGCGTATTACTAATATGGACGGTGTTGAAGTTAGATTAAACACCCGTGTTGGTAAAGATGTTGCAGTTGAAGACTTAGAAAAAGAATATGATGCAATCTTATGGGCATTAGGTTGTAAAAATGGTCGCGGTTTATTCGTTGATAATTGGGATGAAACACCAAACGCAGTAACTGCGGTTGAATTCTTAGAAGCCTTTAACCGTGGCAATATGAAATACACAGCACCTAAAGTGGTTTGTGTGGGTGGTGGTGATACATCTATCGACGTGGTATCTGTTTCTCGTCGTATTGGTACGTTGGCTGATTACAATGAAAACCCAGAAGATGTTGCAACAGGTAAAACAACACATACTGAAGATCCAGAAAATAAAGTTCCTTGTGAAGTGACTTTAACTGCGGTTCTTCCTCGTGATGAAATGATGGCAGCCGAGCATGAAGTAAATGATGCTCTTAAGGAAGGTGTAACCATTTTAAACAGTGTTATGCCAGTTGAAATCATCACAGACGAAAATGGTCGTGCAACAGGTTTAAAAGTTGCAGAATGTACAGTTGATGGTCGCGGTATTCCATCTCCAGTTGAAGGCGGTAAAGAGCAAATCATCGAAGCGGACTTAATTGTCTCAGCCATTGGTCAGTATGGTGATTTAAATGGTGTTGAAGAATATGGTAATGATCGTAACTTGATTGATGCAGATCAGTTCTATCAAGTACCCGGTAAAGAAGGTCATTTCGTAGCAGGTGATATTGTACGCCCTCATCTATTAACAACAGCGATTGGTCAAGCTTCCATTGCGGCTGAAAGTATTGATCACTTTTTCAAAAATGAGGTGATGAAGAAGCGTCCTAAAGTTGATAAACATCACTTTGATTTACTCAACAAACTTAAAGAAACAGAGTTAGCTCCTGTTACCTTTAAGGAGAATGCTGAACCTGACTTGCGTGGAACAGATAGTCATAACTATGCAGTCCATAACTTTGATGATCGTTCAGAACATGAAATTATTCTATCAAGTGAGTTATTTTTAGGTCATTTTGAAAAAGTAGATCGTTATCAGCGTACTGAAGATGTTCCAAGTGCAGATGAGGTACTAGGTCATTTTGCAGAGCGGATGAATCCACTTACGGAAGATGAAGTTATTGCAGAAGCAGAGCGTTGTATGAGTTGTGGTCTATGCTTTGAGTGTGATAATTGTGTTATTTTCTGCCCACAAGATGCGGTTTATAAAGTGAAGAAAGATCAGTCAACTACGGGTCGTTATGTTGCAACGGATTATACACGTTGTATTGGCTGTCATATCTGTGCTGATGTGTGTCCAACAGGCTACATAGAGATGGGACTTGGTGAATAAAGGATTGGTCTAAAACACGCTATTTAAGGAAGTTATGAACTTCCTTAAATAATGGAATTTCGTGTTTTTTCATTTTAGAAGTTACACATACTTTTGTATTTATTCATATGTGTAATTCTTTTGTTTGAATGGGAGTTGCTATGTTCGGCAAAACCAAATTTATACTGATGCTATTTGTATTAGCTACATTATTACAAGGTTGCGGTGATGTTGCTCCAGAACCTGATTTAAGTGTAGCTAGGGCTAAAGCAGAGCATTGTGCAATTTCAGATGACATTAGTGAAGTGCGTAAACATCATATGAATCGCCTTTTACATAAGCGTGATCAAACAATGCATCAAGGTATTCGCACGAAAAACTATAGTTTTAAAGAATGTATCAACTGTCATGTACCAAAGGCTGAAGGTAAGAATAAAGTAACATATGAAGATGAAAAATACTTTTGTACAACCTGTCATGTGTATACAGGTATAAAATTGGATTGTTTCCAGTGTCATTCTGATCAGCCAGAAGAGGGGAAGTAGGGTATGAGCGAAACTACTAACCAATATCGCCGTAAGTTTTTGACGAGTATTGTCGGTGCAGCAACGGCTATTACGATTGCTCCAGGTGTGATTTTACGACAAGTTGAGGCAAAACCGGCTGGTGAGGCTGTCACTGATAAAGTACGCTGGGGTATGCTAATTATCGTTGCTAAGTTAACGGATGGTGGAGCTAATGTTGTTAAAGCTTGTAAGCAAGAGCATGGCTGGGGTGATGAACCACATTCAAGTCCTGAGCAAAAAACTCATTGGGTACGCAAGGTTAAAGTGACCGAAAAATTAACTAAACATACGTTTGAGTTGCCGATTATGTGTCAACACTGTGAAACACCACCTTGTGCAGATGTTTGCCCAACAGGTGCATCATTCAAACGTGCTGATGGTATTGTTTTAGTTGATAAGCATATTTGTATTGGTTGCCGCTATTGCATGATGGCATGCCCATATAAAGCTCGTAGCCTTGTTCATGAAAAGTTGCATAACCAAAAAGCTTATTCCCCGCGTGGAATTGGTACAGTTGAAGCATGTACTATGTGCGTGCATCGTATTGATAATGATCAAAAACCAGCTTGTGTAGAAGCAGAGCCAGAAGCGATGATTTTTGGTGATCTTAATGATCCTAATAGTGATATTAGTAAAGTGCTTCAACAATTTGGTGGTAAGCAGATTCGTGCAGACCTAGGTTTGAATACTGGCGTGCGTTATCACGGCATTTAAAGAAGGACAAATAAGAATCATGAGTAATAAAATCGTGTTTCAAGAAGTAGAGAATAACGGCATTGGCTACTGGGGAATCCTCGGAATTCTTAGCTTATTTATTCTTTCAGGTGCAATTGCCTTCTTTATGGCAGAGCATTCTGGTCATCATATTACAGGAATGACGAATCAAATTGTTTGGGGCTTACCTCATGTTTTTGCAATAGGAATGATTGTTGCAGCATCAGGTGCATTAAATATTGGTTCTATTGGAACAGTATTTGGCAAAAAAGCTTATCAGCCTTTAGGTCGATTATCAGGTTTATTAGCAATTTCTTTATTACTTGGTGGCTTGATAGTATTAGTATTAGATTTAGGTCGTGCTGATCGTTTAATTGTAGCCATGACATATTATAATTTTAAGTCAATCTTTGCTTGGAATATTATTTTATATAATGGTTTTTTAATCCTTGTTGCTCTATATCTTTGGACAATGATGGATAAGAAGATGAAAAGCTTTTACAAGCCCGCTGGTATTGCTGCCTTCACTTGGCGATTAATTTTGACTACTGGTACAGGTTCAATATTTGGTTTCCTTGTTGCACGTCAATTTTATGATGCAGCGATTATGGCTCCATTGTTTATTGCTTTGTCATTTTCATTTGGTTTAGCTATTTTTAATTTAGTATTAATCGCTGCTTATAATTGGACAAATCGTCCACTTGGTAACTTTATTCTTAATAAACTACGCTATCTATTAGCTATATTTATTCTAGGTGTTTTACTGCTAGAGCTTGCACGTCATTTATATAAACTCTATGCAACACAGTTTCATGGCATTGAAGGCTTTATTTTGGCAGGCGATAATATTTACACCACACTATTCTGGTGGGGGCAAATTGTTCTAGGCTCTTTAGTACCACTCTTCTTGATTTTCTGTAAGAAACTTAAGAATAACCGTAAAGCCTTTGTCGCTGCATCTGTTTTAGTTATTATTGGTGCATTATCACAAATATACGTTATATTGATTGGTGGTCAGGCTTATCCTTTAGTCCTATTCCCTAATGCAGAAGTCAGCAGTGCTTATTTTGATGGTGCAATAAATGAGTATCATCCTTCTATTGTGGAATTAGCATTAGGTTTAGGTGGTGTGGCTGTAATGCTGGCAATGGTAACGGTTGGTGTAAAAATATTACGCTTCTTACCTGAGTCATTAGCAGATGAAGTGGTTGACCCACATTATAAATAAGATATTACCTTGGTGTGAGAAAAAGCCGACCTTAGTGTCGGCTTTTTTGTGTTCGCAAATTAATCTTGTATGCTTATTAATCTCTTTTAATTTAAGTTTTAATCGGTAAGTAATGAATCGTCTTTTGATATCAGCTGCTCATAAATCCTCTGGCAAAACAACACTTTCTATCGGCTTGTGTGCTGCCTTGGTGGAGCGAGGGCATATTATCCAACCATTTAAAAAAGGTCCTGATTATATCGACCCGATTTGGTTGAGTGCAGCAAGTGGTCGAGCTTGTCATAACTTAGATTTTAATACAATGTCACGTGATGAAATTTTACAAGCTTTATATCAGCACACTATTGGGGCTGACATCAGTATTATTGAAGCCAATAAGGGGTTATTTGATGGTTTAACTCTAGATGGTTCCGATAGCAATGCGGCGATTGCAAAACTTACGCATAGTCCAGTGATTTTAGTAATTAATGCAGTGGGTACAACCAGGGGGGTTGCTCCTTTATTGCTAGGTTACCAAGCCTTTGATACC
>JALWYT010000110.1 GCA_026992705.1 Thiotrichaceae bacterium | reverse complement strand
GTCGGATAGTGTCCCCAGAAATACCTGTTATTTCTGCTGCCCACTCAGGAGTACATTCATCAACTTTTTCTTTTAATAATTGAAATGCTGGTTTAACTGGTGTGCCGTCATCTAGTTTAAATTCACCTAATAAATGGGGATCTACACCTTCAGTATGCGTAGAAACGGGTTTATCCAGCTCCATATCCCACCACAATTTATTTTGTGGATCAAAGCAACCTTCTTCTGGTGGCACTTCAAAACGTACAAACATACCATCTTCGCTGCTTTCACTGTCAATATTGACCAGTTCAGCAGCATTGGTATATTGCACCACAAAATCACGGTCATATAATCCTTGTTTTATCAATTCATGAATTAAGGCAAGCAATAATGCGCCATCAGTGCCAGTTTTAATCGGCACCCATTCATCGGCAATAGCTGAATAGCCAGTGCGGACAGGATTAATAGATATAAAACGCCCGCCATTTCGCTTAAATTTGGAAAGCTCGACTTTCATCGGATTAGAATGATGATCCTCAGCAGTACCGATCATCACAAATAATTTAGCCCGTTCTAAATCAGGCCCACCGAACTCCCAAAAAGAGCCGCCAATTGTGTAAATCATACCAGCCGCCAAATTAACCGAACAAAAACCACCATGAGCGGCATAATTAGGCGTACCAAACTGTTTAGCAAACATACCCGTTAGGGCTTGCATTTGATCACGCCCAGTGAATAGGGCGAATTTTTTCGGATCTTCGGCGCGTAATTTACCCAAGCGTTTTTCTAAAATATCAAAGGCTTCATCCCAAGAAATTTCTTCAAACTCAGACTTACCCCGCTCAGTACCAGGTTTACGCCGCAATGGTTTAGTCAAACGGGCAGGTGAATATTGTTTCATAATGCCCGACGCACCCTTAGCACACATAACACCATGATTTAATGGGTGTTCTGGATTACCTTGAATATAACGCACTTCTCCATCGCGTAAAGTTACACGAATACCACAACGACAAGCGCACATATAACAGGTAGTATTTTTTACCTCAATATGACCAGTATCTCTATCAGAACGATTTGTAGGGTCTTCCATAGCTTAACCTTAATTTTTATATTGTTGAATATTAGCAACTAACAATATATCATAATTTATCATTATCCATTGATAAATTTATAGGCTATTTATTCACAAAAAAGCACATCAGCAATATCGCACTGCGGCTTATATCCTTTAACAACATCAAGAAGTATGCTACGAATCGCTTGCACATCATTGAGCGGAATCGCCTTATTTAAGCCCTTTAAGGACATCTCTAGTTGATCCCAAGCTAAGCAATATTCTTCCGCTTTCAAAATACGCTTATGTTGAGTTTTAATCACATTATCGCCAATTAACAACTCTTCATATAATTTTTCACCTGGGCGTAATCCCGTGATAATAATTTCAATATCACCATCAGGATGAGTTTCATCCTTAATCTGCAATCCGCTCAAATTAATCATTCTTTTGGCTAAATCATAAATCCGTACAGGTTCTCCCATATCTAAAACAAAAACCTCTCCTCCTTGACTCATTGCCCCTGCTTGAATCATTAATTGTGCGGCTTCAGGAATTGTCATAAAATACCGAATAATATCCGCATGGGTGACAGTAATAACCCCATTTTCCTGTATTTGCTGGCGAAAAAGCGGTATAACCGAACCAGAAGAACCCAAAACATTGCCAAAACGAACCATAGTAAAACAAGTTTTATGTGTTGAATTAAATTCTGTCTCACTCAAGGCTTGTAAAATTAATTCAGCAAATCGCTTTGTTGCGCCCATTACATTAGTTGGACGCACTGCCTTATCTGTAGAAATCAATACAAAAGTCGAAACATTAGTATCAATCGCCGCCAGTGCAGTATGCAAAGTACCAAAAATATTATTATGCACAGCAACCGCAGGATTTGTTTCAACCATTGGCACATGTTTATAAGCTGCCGCATGATAAATAGTATCCACACCAAATAGCCTACAAATAAGCTCTACTCTGTTTCTATCAA
>JALWYT010000109.1 GCA_026992705.1 Thiotrichaceae bacterium | reverse complement strand
ATTGAATCCACCGATGAACAAACCATTGCCACCACCCTACTCCGCCTAAGCCGAAATAAACAGCGTTTTGTCGTATTTCTCGAAGGGCATGGCGAACGCAGCCCGTTTGATCAACAGTCCAATGGCTTTTCAATAATAACGGAAACACTAGAAAAGCAAGGGTTTAAAATACAAGCTCACAATCTGATTCGTACACAATCTATCCCAAATAATACTGATATTCTAGTGATTGCATCGCCTAAAAAAGACCTATTAGATGGTGAAATTAAAATTATTCAAGACTACCTTAAAAAAGGTGGCAAATTACTTTGGCTACAAGACCCCGATGCGACGCAATCACTTCAAGCACTGGCAGATCAACTTGGTATTTTGGTTTATCAAGGTACTATTGTTGACGCAAATATTGAGTTACAACAAATGCTTGGAATAAAAAATGCCGCAGCTGTTCCTGTCATTGATTATGGTCGCTCCCCCATTACAAAAAACCTTCAAATACAAACATTATTTCCCTTTAGCACAATGGTTGAAGAAGATTTTGATGCTAAAATCAAAGATGCGATTAATTGGAAATATGATACCTTTTTAAGCTCATTACCTAGTAGTTGGCTAGAAACAGGTGAGACCACTCAAAGTAATATCACCTTTGACCCTGATAAAGGTGATAAACAAGGACCTATACCTTTGGGGATTGCATTAAGAAGAGCACTTGACAACGATAATAAAAAAACAGACGAACAACGTATTATTATTATCGGTGATAGTGATTTTATGGCAAACAGTTTTATTGGTTATGGTGCAAATATCGATCTCGCCAATAGCCTCTTTAACTGGCTTAGTACAGATGACAATCTCATTGAAATAAAACCACAAACCGCCCGTGATATCCGCCTAAACATATCTGAACCTGTACTAATACTATTCTCGATATTCTTCTTAATTGTATTACCATTAGGTTTATTACTAACGGGATTTATTATTTGGCTAAAACGACGAAAGGCTTAGTGCTATTCTCAATAGTTTTTAGTCTATATGATCTATTAATAGGTAGACTGAGTTAAATTATATTTACAATTGTTAAAAAGGTATAGAATTAACTTTTTCTAAAGCCTTTACCAACAATATAAACTTCACGGCTTCTTGCTCTTGAGGCTTTAGGCTTGCGAATCTTTACCGTTTTAAAATAAGTGCGTACTGCTTTTATGTAGTTTTCAGAACCTTCTCCTTGAAATAATTTTACAATAAAGGCTCCATTTGGCTTTAAAACTTGTTGAGCCATATCGAGTGCTAGCTCACATAAATAAATAGAGCGAGGCATATCAATTGCGTCATTGCCACTCATATTAGGAGCCATATCAGAGATTACAACATCGGCTTTATCTTTTCCTAAAAGATTTAATACGTCATTCAATACATTTTCTTCACGGAAATCACCCTGAACAAACTCAACAAATGGCAAGGGATCAATGGACAAAATATCACTGGCAATCACTCGCCCTATGTTCTCACCCACCCATTCAGTAACAATTTGACTCCAACCGCCAGGAGCAGCACCAAGATCAATAACTTGCATCCCTTGTTTAAAAATCTTATCTTTATTTTGGATTTCTTGTAATTTATATACTGCTCTTGAGCGATAGCCATCCTGCTGAGATTTTTTTACATATTTATCATCAAAATGTTCTTTCATCCAACGATGACTACTTTTGCTTATTGCCATGGTATTCAGTACTATTCATAATAAATTATTTGGAAACGAAAAGAATATCATGGAATCACTATCAAATGCTCAAAAAAAACAGCTTAAGTCACTTGCACACAGTCTAAATCCTGTTGTTATGATTGAGCAACACGGGTTAAAAGAGACCATAGAAAAAGAAATTACCTCAGCTTTAACATTTCACCAATTAATTAAAATAAAAGTCTGTACTGGTGATCGTAACGTGCGAGATAATTTAGTCCAAAAAATTGTGACAGATAACAATGCTGAACTAATTCAGAGGATTGGTAATATTGCCGTACTTTATAAAAGAAACGTTAAAAAACCAAATATTCTGTAGATCGATGCTACGCTAACTTTCTCAAAACATATTTTTTATTATCACCATAGCTCGTATAAATATTATTCATTAAGTAATGTTATGCCCTATTATAATTATTTTTCATTCAAAGTTGCTAATTAATGCTTTAATTTCTTCAAAAGCATTTTGCATTAATTCTCGATTATTTCTACTTTCCACATTAAGGCGTAATAAGGGTTCAGTATTCGATGCTCTCAAGTTAAATCGCCAGTCTTTAAATTCTATACTAAGTCCGTCTGTTGTATCTATTAATAATGGTGAGCAAGATGTATCGCCTGATGTTAAAAAATAATGTTTCACCTTCTTTATACTGGCTTCTGTGTTATTTACTGTGAAGTTGACTTCACCACTACAGGGAAACATTTCAATCCGGTCTTGAATTAATGACGATAATGACCGGTGTTTTATTGATAACAGCTCGATAACTAATAACCAAGGTATCATTCCGCTATCACAATAATTAAAATCCTTGAAGTAATGGTGAGCACTCATCTCTCCACCATAAATTGCATCTTCTTTCCGCATCCTTTCTTTGATAAAAGCATGACCTGTTTTTGATTGGATTGCTATACCATTGTTTTTTGTTACGACATCGATAGTGTTCCATGTTAGCCGAGGGTCATGAATTATTTTAGCATTGGGATTTTTCTTTAAGAAGACTTCTGCTAGTAAACCAATAATATAGTATCCATCAATAAAGTTTCCTTTTTCATCAAATAAGAAGCAGCGATCAAAATCACCGTCCCATGCGATCCCCATATCTGCATTATGTTTAATAACTGCATTTTTAGTATCTTCTCTATATTCCTCTAATAAAGGATTAGGTATACCATTTGGGAAAGTGCCATCAGCTTGATGATGAATTTTAATAAATTCAATAGGTACGCTTAATTGATTAAAGCGTTTTTCCAAAGCATCAATAATATGTCCTGCTGCTCCATTACCTGAGTTTACAACTAATGTTAGTGGCTTAATATTTGCAACATTAATATAGGAAAGCAAGTGATCTATATAAGCCTCAATACATGAGTGTGATCTTATTTTTCCTTGCTCTTGTATATCAGGAAATTCATTTTGTTCTGCTAATCTTTGTATATCTTTTAATCCTGTATCACCACTAATCGGCTTTGCATGTTCTTTGACAAGTTTCATGCCATTAAAATTAATGGGATTATGACTAGCAGTAACTTCAACACCACCATCCGCGTTTAAATAGGATGTTGCAAAATAAATTTCCTCCGTACCTGTCATACCAAGATCAATCACATCAATATTAGCGTCTCTTAAACCCTCTGCTAATGATTGTTTGAGGGATTCTGATGTTAGCCGTATATCTCCCCCGACAACGACAGTTTTATTTTTGTTTGACTGTTCATTATTTTGTTGATACAGCCATAAACCAAAAGCACGCCCAATGCGATAGGCGATTGATTCATCAAGTTCTTTATCTAGCTCACCCCTAATATCGTAAGCCTTGAAGCATGTTAATTTGTTGGTTTTATTAATCATCTAACAGTCTGCCGTATTGATCTTCAAATCTAACAATATCATCTTCGCCTAAATATTCCCCTGACTGTACTTCAATAATTTCAAGTGGAATTTTACCTGGGTTTGAGAGTTGATGCGTCGCTCCTAGGGGAATATAGGTTGATTGATTTTCTGTAAGCAACAGGGTTTTATCATTGCATTTTACCTGTGCCGTTCCTTTTACCACAATCCAATGTTCAGCACGATGATGGTGCATCTGACTAGAAATACAAGCCCCTGGTTTTAACGTTAATCGTTTAACTTGGTATCTATTGCCCTGATCAATACATTTATAAGCTCCCCAAGGACGATGGACTTCTGTATGTAAATCAATTTCTGGTCGTTTAGCTGCTTCTAGTTGAGAAACTATTTGTTTTACCTGTTGTGCTTTACGTTTATGAATGACTAATGTGGCATCTTGTGTATCAACAACAACAAGATCTTTAACACCAACCAGACTAACCAGTCTTTTCTCTGTGTATACAAGATTATCATGTGATTCATGACTGAGCACATCACCATGAAAGACATTTTTATCGTTATTCTTGTCTCCTGTCTCATAAACAGCTGACCAAACACCCACATCACTCCACTGAGCATTAAGCGGGGTAACCACAGCGTTTGGAGTATTTTCCATTAAAGCGACATCAACGGATATGCTTGGTGTTTTATCAAACGCTGTTTGATCTATTTTTATAAAACCAATATCAGTTGTTAATTTGCTATAAGCCTCTTTGCAATACTCTATTATTTCAGGGTGATAGTTGGCTAATTCTTTCAGGTATTGACTTGCTTTAAATAGAAAAATGCCTGCATTCCACAGGTATTTTTTGCTTTCTAGATATTTATTTGCCGTTTTAATATCTGGTTTTTCAACAAAGGCATCAATTTTATAAAGTAATGTATCATTATTTAAGCGTTCACCTTGCTTAATATAGCCATAGCCCGTTTCTGGTTTATCAGGTTGGATACCAAATGTTACGAAGTAATTATCTTCTGCGGCTTGTTGAGCAATAGCAATTGACTGATGAAATGCCTGTTTATCTTTAATAATATGATCGGCAGGTAACACTAACATTAGTTCATGACTTTTTCCCATCGCTTCTAAATGAAAAGCTGCCAGAGCAATTGCAGGAGCCGTATTTTTACCCGTAGGTTCAAGCAAAATGTCTTGGTTCTCATGATTAATATCTGCTAATTGATCTGCCACTATAAAGCGATGTTCTTTATTACAAATAGTAATAGGAGGAGAGAGATTCTTAATGCCTTCTAAGCGTAAAATCGTGTTTTGATAAAGTGTCAAATTATCATCAAAAAGTGACAAAAATTGTTTAGGATATTTCTTACGAGACAGCGGCCAAAGACGAGTTCCTGAACCACCTGATAGGATTATAGGAGTCATGATTTATACTAAATGGATACTTTTTTAATACGCTATTATTCCCCTTTCATTGTTTGATCATTGAATAATGAAAGAGTAACAAACTAAAATTAATTATTTAATTTAAAATAGATATTAACATAGTAAGAATTTAATTAAACTAATACTATTACACTCTGCTATGCTTCGTTTTTATTTTAAAAGAGGCAATAGAGTAATACATAATATCAGTGAATCTATTACCTCCCTACGCTCTCCATGCTAGAATCCCTATCTTTTTAGACAGACTGATTTCACCATGAATAACACAATAAAACTCCAACAGGCGCTTGAAAATCGTATATTAATTCTTGATGGTGCGATGGGAACGATGATTCAACGCCATCCTTTGGAAGAGGCAGATTTTCGTGGTGAACGCTTTGCTGACTGGCATTTGGATGTCAAAGGCAATAATGATCTATTAAGCCTAACCCGCCCTGATATTATTCAAGGCATTCATGAAGCCTATCTACAAGCAGGTTGCGATATTATCGAGACTAATACCTTTAGTTGTACCACTATTGCAATGGCGGATTACGATATGCAAGAGCTATCGTATGAAATGAATGTTGCCGCTGCTCGCTTAGCCCGTGCTGCGGCGGATAAATATAGCACCGACGATAAGCCTCGCTTTGTTGCAGGGGTATTAGGACCAACGAACCGTACCGCAAGCATCTCACCGGATGTAAATGACCCAGGCTATCGCAATATTACCTTTATGGAATTGGTTGAGGCGTATGCTGAATCCACTAAAGGCTTAATTGAAGGCGGTGCAGATATTATTCTGATTGAAACTATTTTTGATACACTCAATGCTAAGGCGGCTATTTTTGCAGTTAAACAAGTGTTTGAAGAAATCAATCAGGAATACCCGATTATGATTTCTGGCACCATCACAGACCAATCAGGCAGAACTTTATCAGGGCAAACCACTGAAGCGTTTTATAATGCACTTCGCCATGCTGAACCAATTTCTATCGGCTTAAACTGTGCTTTAGGTCCTGATTTATTGCGGCAATATGTTCAAGAATTATCGCGTATTTGTGATACCCATGTCTCTGCTCACCCTAACGCGGGTTTGCCCAATGAATTTGGCGAATACGATATGGATGGTGCGGAAATGGCAGTGCATATCAAAGAATGGGCAGAAAGTGGCTACTTAAATATTGTCGGCGGTTGTTGCGGAACCAGTCCTGAGCATATTCAAGCCATTGCCAATGCAGTTGAGGGCATTGCACCAAGAAAAATCCCAGATTTAGATATCGAATGCCGCTTATCGGGTTTAGAACCTTTTAATATCGGCAAAGACAGCCTATTTGTAAACGTCGGCGAACGCAATAATGTCACTGGCTCGGCTCTTTTCAAGCGATTAATCAAAGAAGAAAAATACGATGAAGCCATCCAAATTGCCTTAAACCAAGTTGAGAATGGTGCACAAATTATTGATATTAATATGGACGAAGGCTTGCTGGACTCCAAAGAGTGTATGATTCGCTTCCTTAATCTAATCGCTGGCGAACCTGATATTGCCAAAGTCCCCGTGATGGTTGATTCCTCTAAGTGGGAAATTATCGAAGCAGGCTTACAATGTATTCAGGGTAAAGGCATCGTCAACTCTATTTCGTTAAAAGAAGGCGAAGAAAAATTTATCGAACACGCCAAGCTAGTCCGCCGCTATGGGGCGGCAACTATCGTTATGGCATTTGATGAGGAAGGACAAGCCGATACGCAAGCCCGTAAAGTCGAAATTTGCACCCGTGCTTATAAAATCTTGACCGAAAAAGTCGGCTTCCCACCTGAAGATATTATCTTCGACCCCAATATCTTTGCTGTCGCCACAGGCATTGACGAACATAATAATTATGCAGTTGACTTTATTGAAGCCACGCGTGAAATCAAACAAACCCTGCCCTATGCCTTAGTTTCTGGCGGGGTTTCCAATGTTTCCTTCTCTTTTCGTGGCAATAATCCCGTGCGTGAAGCCATCCATGCGGTATTCCTCTACCATGCTATCAAAGCAGGGATGGATATGGGCATCGTCAATGC
>JALWYT010000108.1 GCA_026992705.1 Thiotrichaceae bacterium | reverse complement strand
GTATGATAAGTCTTACAAGTACAACATTAGAAATGACGACAACGGGTAGTTCTGGTAGCGAAACAGTTGGCAAAATTGGATTCCGCTTTCCGAGTGTACCAATTAAGCAGGGTGCAAATATTTTAAAAGCAGAACTAATTTTTACAGCCAAATATTCAGATAGTAGTACAACGGATGGTACAGGTGCGCCTTTAGCTTTGAATATTCAGGGGGAATTAAGTCCAAATGCTGAAGTATTTAAAACTGACTTACATCATTTGTCAAATCTTCCTAAAACCACCAGCTTAGTGACATGGACACCCAATACCCCAAATGTGCCTTTAACGCCTTGGATTAAAGGGAAAAAGTATAGTACGCCAGATTTAAAATCAATTGTCCAAGAAATTGTGAATCAAAACGATTGGAAGGCATTTAATAATATGGCGTTTGTTGTTAGTGGCAGTGGTTTGCGTCGTGCTTCTTCCTATGATCATGATCCATTAGAGGCAGCTATTTTGCGTATTCAAGTAGAGGGTGCTTTGGAAGAGTTAACTGTGCGGGAACGTATAAAAGAATTGGTAGATAGTATGGTAATCGATAGGTATACACCATTAGCTGATGCTATTTATGAAGCTGGACAATATTATATGGGTGGTAAAGTCACTCATGGGGCGGATCGTAAGCAGTTAGACAGCAATAATAATAACGATATTAGTAAGATGAGAACTAACCGCATTAGCCATGTTGCTAGTTGGGAATGGGATCAAGTGCCACCAGGTACAGTTGAACCGCCAAATTGTTCTAACAGCAGCACAACTGCTTGTGCTACTGAGCATATTGTTGGCAATGCTAAGTATATTAAACCGAGCAATTCTTTGTGTAATTCCAATTTTATTGTCTTCTTAACTGATGGTGCAGCAACTACTAATGGTTCACAAGCACTAATAAAAGCATTGCCAAATATTGATTTGCCAAATGGCGATTGTATGAAAAAAAATTACTTGGGTTATTCCTACTCAAGTAAGGAAAAATGCGGTGCTGATATGGTTAAATATTTGCATCAAATTGATTTAGATCCAAATTTAGATGGTTTGCAAAATGTCATAACACATACAATTGGTTTCAATATTGGCTCCGGTGGTGGAAAAAGATATATGGAAGACTGGGCTAAAAAAGGTGGTGGCAAGTTTTATGATGCTAGTTCTGCTGATGATTTGCTTGAAGCATTCCGACAGATTATTGGTACTGCCATGAGAGACAACGCCACCATAGTCGCTCCAGGAGTTTCATTAAACCGCTTCAATCGGCGTTACCATAGTGACAAGGTTTATTATTCTTTGTTTAAACCCACAACAAGTTTAAGTTGGGATGGCAATATTAAAAAATATCGCATTGAGAATATGAAACTCTATGATGCTGCTGGCAATGAAGCCGTCCAGGATGGAGAGATAAAGGAAACTGCCAAAAGTTATTGGAGTACTGTGGTAGATGGTAAAAATATCACCGAAGGTGGTGCTGGAGAACAGCTAATCAATGATTTGGTTAATGTAACAACAACTCGTAAAGTTTATACTGTTTGTAATGGACAGACGAGACTTGTTTCTGCGACAGAGTGTACAACTGCTGAATTAGGTTTAGCTAATGATGCCGAACGTACTAAAGTCGTCAATTGGTTATTGGGTGATGATGTTTATAATCAATACACCGACGCAAGGTATGTTGATACCAATAATAAGAAGCATCGTTGGGCAATTGCTGATCCTTTACATAGTAGCCCGCAAGCTGTTACTTATGTGCCTGACAATCCACACACAACTGAAAATGAGGAAGTCACAAAGTTATTTGTTGGCACCAATGATGGCATGGTACGGAGGATAGATGCTGATACTGGTAAGGAAGACTGGGCTTTTGTCCCAAATGCGTTGATACATCTTACCAAAACCAGTAAACATATTTATGGTTTGGACAGTACGCCAATTTTTTGGATCAAAGATCAAGGTAATAATGGTATAGATGGTAGTGATTTTGTCAGAATGTTTATGGGTATGCGTCGTGGTGGTAAAAA
>JALWYT010000107.1 GCA_026992705.1 Thiotrichaceae bacterium | reverse complement strand
TATGACATATTAAAACAAAATAAGATTTATTATATTGTGGTAGTTTTTACATACCATTAAAACCAAGACTTCGCATAATGTATATTATGTTAAATAATATAATTTATCCTCCCCTCACTTTTGTTCTTAATACTTAATGCGTTAAGATATACCTCCGTAAAACAACATAGAAAAAATAATGGCAGAGCTAAAATCTGGTACATTGGTTTACTACAAGCAGAAAGCGGCGGTAGTAACAGCATTGACTGACAAAATCGAAATTCTCTTTTTTAAAACCACCAAACGCGTCCGTGATAAAGATATTGTTGTCTTGCATCCTGGTCCCATCAGTGATGTGGATAGCTTGGATTTGGAAATACCCAACACAGATTCATTAGAAACCTTAGAAGAAACCCTAGAGTTAATTGAAGACGAAGCCGTAACGCTGGAAGATTTAGCGGATTATTTATACGGTGATTACACGCCACAAACCGCATGGTCAACGTGGATGTTGGTTGTTGATGGTCTGTATTTTGAAGGCAATGTTAATGAGATCACCGCTCGACCGTTGGATGTTATTCAAGAAGAAAAAGCCAAGCGTGAAGCTAAACAAGCTCAAAAAGCTGCGTGGAACGCTCTGATTGAACGGATTAAAAACGGCAAAATCCTTGAAGAAGATCGCACCCATTTGGTTGAGGTTGAGCAACTTGCCTGTGGCGAGCGTGAAAATAGTCGGATTATGAAAACCATCGGGTTAAGCGAAAACAAAGAAGAAGCCCACCGCCTACTGCTTCGGCTAAATTATTGGCAAGAAAGCTATAACCCTTGGCCGCGTCGCCATCAAATTGAGCTATCAAACCCTGATATAGACATCCCCCCTGCCCTTGAGTGTGAGCGTCAAGATTTGCAACACCTACAAACATGGGCGATTGATGATGTCGGCAACCAAGATCCTGATGATGCCATTTCCCTGCACAATGGACGCTTGTATGTGCATATTGCCGATGTATCTTCGTTGGTTACACCTGACTCTGAATTAGATATTGAAGCCCGTTCGCGGGGGACAAATTTATACCTTCCTGATCAAATTATCCACATGCTTCCTAAAGGTATTACGGAGCAACTAGGCTTAGGTTTACAGGACACCAGTCCTGCCCTAACGATTAGCTTTATTATTGATGAAGAAGGTGAAATTAACGATGTAAGTATTTGTTTTTCAACAATTAAAGTAACACGAACCACCTATGCCGATGCGGATAATGAACTGGATACGACATTCGCTGACATCAAAGCCATTACAGATCGCTACCATCAAAGACGTGTAAAAAACAATGCCGCAAACCTTGAACTCCCCGAAGTCAATGTGAAAGTCATTGATGGTGAAATCAAAATCGAACCGTTTACTCACACAGGCAGCCGCCAATTAGTCGGTGAATGTATGATGGCTGCAGGCGAAGCCATCGCCAAATTTGCAGAGGACAACAACATCCCCCTACCCTTTGCCTATCAGCCTGAACCTGAAGAAATACAGCAACCTGAAAAGCCATCAGAACACTATGCCTATCGCCGCCAATTCAAACCATCTCGCCATGCAACCACCGCCGCCCCACACTTTGGCTTAGGTTTACCACGATATGCTCGCGTCACCAGCCCGCTACGTCGCTATTTAGACTTAGTTGTGCATCAGCAAATCCGAGCTTTTTTAACAGGACAAGAACTACTAGACAACGATGCCCTACTCAACCGCATCGGCATAGCCGAAGAAGCCTCGCTCGCAGCACGCAAAACCGAACGCTACTCCAACCAACACTGGAAGCTGCTATACCTCAAAGCCAATAAAGACTGGCAAGGCGAAGCCATCGTAGTAGCAATTGATGAGCGAAATATCACCGTCATCACTCCCACCCTAGCACTCGAACCCCGCTTACGTCGCAAAGACCCCGTAACACTGGATGAATCCCTGCAAATACAAGTCACCAGTGTTGATATTCCTGATTTGCGTGCTAATTTTAGGATTGTTAATTAAGTTTGGATGATATTGCTATGAAAGACAAAACACATTTGAATTTGGC
>JALWYT010000106.1 GCA_026992705.1 Thiotrichaceae bacterium | reverse complement strand
TGGCTTGTTTAGTTAATGATGCAGCGGCGGAAAGTAATTTTGAGCAAATTCCTGAATATGCGCCACTCAAGTTTTTCGGTATTTTTGAGAAACTGGGCAACCACAGGGGGATTGCCCCTACATTAACGATATTGTAGGGGCAATCCCCCTGTGGTTGCCCTTTTCGACTATGATTCTTAACCATCAATTTCAGCTTTTACAACATCAGCTATTTGCTGTGCTATTGTATCAACTTGTTGTTTATTAACGCCTTCTACCATAACTCTAATCAGTGCTTCTGTACCGCTGGGGCGTAATAATACTCGTCCTTGATCGGCTAAAGTTGCTTCTGCTTCTTTTACGGCTGTTTGTACGGCTGGTAGGGTTGTGACATCTAAACCTGGGGTGATTGGTACGTTTATCATTCGCTGTGGACATTTTGTCATGCCACTTTTTAACACATTTAAAGGTAAACCTGTTTCTCTGCTGATTGTTAGAACTTGTAGGGCTGTGATTATGCCGTCACCTGTGGTGGTACGATCTAGGCAAATTACATGCCCAGAGGATTCTCCACCTAATATGGCATTTTTTTCTTTCATGGCTTCTAATACATAACGATCTCCAACTTTGGCGCGTGTTAATGAGATTCCTTTCTTTTCAAGTGCTTGCTCTAGTCCTAAGTTAGTCATTAGTGTACCAATAACCCGCCCACCTTTTAGTGTTCCTTCATTGTGACGGGCTTGGGCAATTATGAATAATAGTTCATCTCCATCAACTATTTCGCCTTCATTATCAACCATAATAACTCGATCTCCATCGCCATCTAAGGCAATACCAAGATCTGCATTTTTATAAGAAACTGCTGTTTGTAATGCTTGAAGATGAGTAGCTCCATAACCTGCGTTGATATTTAATCCATTAGGTTGTACGCCAATGGTTTCAACATCTGCGCCTAGTTCACTAAAAACATTGGGGGCAATATGATAAGTTGCTCCGTGAGCGCAATCTACAACTATTTTTAATCCTTTTAAGTCCACTTCATAAGGAATGGTACTTTTGCAAAATTCAATATAACGCCCTGCGGCATCATCAATACGTTCTGCTCTACCCAATTTATCTGGACCAACTGTTTCCATTGGCAGTTCTAATTGGGCTTCAATGGCTAGTTCTATTTCATCGGGAAATTTTTTGCCTTCGCTGGAGAAGAATTTTATCCCATTATCTGGAAATGGATTATGCGAGGCACTGATAACAATACCTGCTTGTGCATGAAAAGTCCGCGTTAAATAGGCAATAGCTGGGGTAGGCATTGGTCCTAATAAGCCAATATCTATACCTGCTGCTGATAATCCTGCTTGTAAAGCTGATTCAAACATATAACCAGAAATACGGGTATCTTTGCCTATTAATACTTTATTTTTACCTGATTCACTTCGCAATACTCGTCCAATTGCCCAGCCTAGTTTTAACACAAACTCTGCTGTAATTGGCGGAGTTCCAACTGTGCCGCGTATGCCATCAGTTCCAAAATATTTTTGTTTTGCCATGAGAATAATGCCTTTTTTTCTTTATTGTTGTTCTAAAACCGCCTGAGTCATAGTTAAGGCTTCGACTGTCGCTGCGACATCGTGAGTACGAATCACTTTTGCACCTTTGCTGACAGCTAAAACCGCTAAGGCTAAACCGCCATATAAACGCTCAGTAACAGTTTTGTTTAATACTGTGCCTATGAATGATTTACGAGATACTCCAATTAATACAGGATAAGCTAATGCTGTTAATTCTTGCAATTGCTGCATCAATAGTAAATTATGCGCCATTGTTTTGCCAAATCCAAATCCTGGATCAATTATAAGACGCTCCGAACTAATACCTGCTTTTAAACATGTTTGGATTCGCTCTAATAAAAAGTTTTTTATATCTTGAATAACATCATGATAATGTGGGTTTGTTTGCATTGTGCGCGGCTCTCCTTGCATGTGCATTAAGCAAATATCTACTTGAGTAGTAGCAACAGCTTCTAAACAACCATCTCCGCGTAATGCCATGACATCATTAATCATATCAGCACCAGCAAGAATTGCTTCACGCATGACA
>JALWYT010000105.1 GCA_026992705.1 Thiotrichaceae bacterium | reverse complement strand
ATTTATTACTCTGAATAGTTATATCGTGAAATAACCTAGTGAGGACTAGAAATGAAACATTTTACTGGATTAGTATTAAGCCTATTATTAGGTTTTGTGATACCCGTAACAGCGGAAGCTGGTAAGTCTTGTGCAACACATGATGCAACAGATATTAAACAAAGAGCATCAAAATACAAAAAAATAATAAAAAGATATTCTAAAGAGTACGGCGTAGATAGTCGCCTAGTTACTGCTATTATTACAACAGAATCCTGCTTTAAAAATAAGGCAAGATCACACAAAGGAGCTGCTGGTTTAATGCAGCTTATGCCAAGAACAGCAAAGCGTTGGGGCATTAAAGATCGCCACAATGCTGCTCAAAATATTCGTGGTGGAACTCGCTACATTGCTCACCTAATCAAACGTTTCAACGGTAATATCAAACTCGCAGTTGCTGCTTATAATGCTGGTGAAGGTAATGTTGATAAATATCATGGTATTCCTCCATTTAAAAGTACACGCAAATACGTTAGAAATGTTTTACTCGTTTATTCAAAACTTGGTGGGCATAAATTACGTGTTAAAGTTAAGTCCTCTAAACGTGCATTAAAACGGGAACGTAAACATTTGTTACGCAATAAACACCTGAAAAAAAGAAGTCATTTAGACTTCAACTTTAATAATCTAATTGTAAAACAATTGCTAAATTCTTAAACTCGTTTTAATCAAGTCAGGGAAAATCATCTACCTGACTTGATACTAATACAGAAATATAAATGTCTACTTATTTTTTATAAGTTTTTGTTGTTAAGTCGTCTTGAAAGGTCTTCATCATCAGTTTTTATATCGTCCTCTTCATGCATTAAAAAACTAACAATCCCGACATCTTTAGGGTCGTCTTTCATACCCATACGAATCATAACCATTATTTTTTGAGCTAATTCTTCATCAGAGTTTAATACATAACTTTGACTTTCCGTATCTTTTAAGAAAACTTTACTTTGTATCAGCATTGCTAAGAGTGTTTTTAAACGAGGCTCCTCTTCTAGTATTTCAAAAGGAATACCAACCGCACTATCATTACCCTCAACATGTATAGGAGCAATATGCCCAATAAGTGTTTGAATCGGTTCTGCTGAATCATTATCAATAGGTTGAGCAAGCTGACTACCAGCCAATAGTTTTGTTGCGAATGTTTGCATTTCAGTTGAATTAAGAGGTATTTCTTTATCGGGTTTACTTAAACCATGTTCTTTATGATAACGCATTCTTACTTCTTCAGGCATGTGTTTCAGTCGTTTTAAAAACATCACGAAACCTAATAATGAATTATGAATACCTTGTAACATAGAATAATCTGGGCGTAATAAATAGTAACGAACAACCCCGAGGAATAAGGCAATAATGTCAAAAACAGCAGCCCAAATAATACTGACTATTAGTTGTATTGAATAACCTCCCATATTAAACAATGCTGATACGGCACGCTCTACTGGATTTTGTAAATTACCTAAATAGGTTTTACTAATATTTTCAATAATATCTTGACTTTCTTTCGTATTAACACTTGCACGTAGCCTTGAAAATTCGACTAATAGTTTATCACGATCAAAATCCGTTGAACGGCTAGCTAATACGGTATTAATTTTATCTAAGCGAGTTTTTGCTTTTTCAAGATTGCGGTTCAATAAGTCATACTCCCACTTTGCTGCTTCATATTCATCTAGCTTCGCATAGTATTCAGTGCCTTTTCCAGGTCCTAAGCCAGATCGTCCCCCTTGGGTTGCTTCCTCATCGACAAGACGCTTTAATTCTTGAACATTTGCTTTAGCTTTCTCAGTGCGTTTTTCTTCAGCACGAACAACATCACTCAAACTATTGGTAATATGGGATTTAAGCTCAGTATCAATCGTGTAGGCATTCACATCACCAGGAAGGCTACTATTGTATATATAAGTATATGCCGCTAATGTTGATAACAAGAGAGCAGCATTATAAACCATTATTAAGCTAATTTTCCCTAGACCATGTACAAAAGGAAAGGCAATCAATGATGCAGCAATGGTGAATTGTACAGCAACAGCAAATAATACTGCATAAATCACCTCATTTAAATAAAG
>JALWYT010000104.1 GCA_026992705.1 Thiotrichaceae bacterium | reverse complement strand
CTTGTATATCTTGATTACTCTGCATCAACACCAGTTGATCCCCGTGTTGCGGAAAAAATGTGTAAATACTTAACAATGGATGGCATCTTTGGGAATCCTGCTTCACGTAGCCATAAATTCGGTTGGAATGCAGATAAAGCAGTTGAAGAGGCTCGTGCAAATATTGCCGCCTTGGTAAATGCTAATCCGAAAGAAATTATCTGGACAAGCGGAGCAACTGAGTCGGATAACTTAGCCATCAAAGGTGCTGCTCACTTTAACCAGCGTCGTGGCAAACATATCATAACCATGAAAACCGAACATAAAGCGGTATTGGATTCTTGCCGTCAATTAGAGCGTGAAGGTTTTGAGGTTACTTATTTAGACCCAGAAAGTGATGGCTTACTAGACTTGGCAAAATTCCGTGATGCGATTCGTGAAGATACAATTCTAGCCTCCATCATGCACGTTAATAATGAGATTGGCGTGGTGCAGGATATTGCAGCGATTGGGGAAATTTGTCGTGAAAATAAAATTATCTTCCACGTCGATGCGGCTCAAAGTGCAGGCAAAATTGATATTGATTTAGCCGAATTAAAAGTCGATTTAATGAGCTTTTCAGCTCATAAAATTTATGGACCTAAAGGCATTGGAGCCTTATATGTACGGCGTAAACCCCGAGTACGCATTGAAGCACAAATGCACGGTGGTGGACATGAGCGAGGTATGCGTTCAGGTACACTTGCTACACACCAATGCGTGGGTATGGGCGAGGCATTTCGTATTGCTAAAGAGGAAATGGCAGAGGAAAATGCTCGTCTGCTCAAACTTCGCCAACGCTTTATTGATGGCTTTAGCGATATGGAAGAAGTCTATATCAATGGTTCATTAGAGCATCGCGTTCCGGGTAATTTGAATATTAGCTTTAACTTTGTAGAGGGTGAAAGCTTGATGATGTCCATGAAAAATCTGGCCGTTTCATCGGGTTCAGCCTGTACCAGTGCAAGTTTAGAGCCTAGTTATGTATTACGAGCCTTAGGGCGTAATGATGAATTAGCTCATAGCTCATTGCGTTTATCAATGGGGCGTTTTACCACAGAAGAAGAAGTCGATTTGGCAATTAAACAAATTCGGCAGGCGGTGGAAAAACTGCGTGAACTTTCTCCACTATGGGATATGTATAAAGATGGCATTGATCTGGATTCAGTTCAATGGGCAGCTCATTAATAACGGTTTAAGAGGAAAATACAATGGCATACGGCGAAAAAGTTATTGATCACTATGAAAATCCACGCAATGTTGGCAAATTAGATGAAAATGCACCAAATGTTGGTACAGGCATGGTCGGTGCTCCAGCTTGCGGTGATGTAATGAAACTACAAATTCAGGTGAATGACGAGGGCATTATTGAAGATGCTAAGTTCAAAACCTATGGCTGTGGTTCTGCAATTGCATCATCTAGCCTATTAACTGAATGGGTACAGGGCAAAACATTGGAAGAAGCCAGTCAGATTAAAAATTCTGATATTGCAGAAGAACTGGAGTTACCACCTGTTAAAATTCACTGCTCAGTCTTAGCAGAAGATGCGATTAAAGCAGCGATTGAGGACTATCAAAAGAAAAGTAAATAGGATTTAATCATGGCAATTACCTTGACGGATACCGCAGCTGATCGAGTTAAAAAATTCCTCAAGAATAGAGGTAAAGGCATTGGCTTGCGTTTAGGCGTAAAAACATCAGGCTGTTCAGGTATGGCGTATGTCATGGAATTTGTTGATGAATTAGAAGATACAGATGTCGTATTTGAAGATCACGGTGTAAAAATAGTCGTTGATCCTAAAAGTCTTGTTTATATTGACGGAACCGAGATGGATTTTGTCAGAGAAGGTTTAAACGAAGGCTTTAAATTCATTAACCCGAATGAAAAAGGCTCCTGCGGTTGTGGCGAGAGCTTCACTGTATAGTTATGACGATTGATTTAACGCAAAATTATTTTGAATTATTCGGCTTGCCCGAACAATTTGAGATAGACTCATCGGCATTAACAACAGCCTTTTTAAGCTTGCAAAACCAATGGCATCCAGACCGTTTTGCAACAGCAAGTGATGAACAGCGTCGTATTTCGATGCAAAACACCTCATTCATCAACGAAGCTCATGACACACTTAAATCACCACGATTAAGAGCACGCTATTTGCTAGAGCTTGCAGGCGTATCATTCAGTGATGAAACGGAAACCTCAAATGACCCTGTATTTTTAATGCAGCAAATGGAATTGCGAGAATCAATCGACGATGTTGTCAATGCCGACGACCCCTTTGATAAACTTGACAACATCCGCAAAGAAGTCAAAACCCAAGTACAACAACTTGAAACCGACTTCCAGCAACATTACCACGCAGGCGAGTTAGACAAAGCAAAAGACAGCGTATTAAAAATGCGTTTCATGGAACGCATTTTTAATGAAATCCGACAGTTAGAAGAAAAACTTGAGGATGAATATTAAGTTTTCTCGTAACTACTCCATGCAATTTACATGCAAGGTGGTAAGTGCTTGATTATTAGGGCTTAGGCAGCAGGGATGCTGCCTTAGAGCTTACAGGGATGTATTTACAGCATCCCGAATAATCAAGTACTTACCACCTTCACTACTCATTAGACAGAGTAGTTACGCCTCCTAGTTAATAGGTGACGAAACCCTTAATCACATTGAAAATGCAAAAAGTTACAGGTACTACCCCACCTGTCATGTAACTCAACCCTTTAAAGAACAAAGGCAAATCTATGGCACTGCTGCAAATATCAGAACCGGGAATGTCAACCGTTGCTCACCAGCATCGTTTGGCGGTTGGGATTGATTTAGGAACCACCAATTCACTTGTCGCAACGGTGCGTAGTGGGCAAGCAGAAACATTGCCTGATGAAGAAGGGCGGCACTTACTCCCCTCCGTTGTGCATTACAGTAAAAATCACCCACCGATTGTTGGCTACCCCGCCCAAGTGCGTATGGCAGAAGATCCATTGAATACCATCGCTTCTGTCAAACGGCTGATGGGGCGTAGTGCCGAAGATGCCAAAACATTGGATGGCTATTTACCTTTTAATTTTGCGGAAAGCGATTCCAATGTCCCACGAATTAAAACCGCAGGCGGTGATGTTTCCGCTGTGGAAGTTTCTGCTGAAATTTTAAAAGCCCTAAAAGAGCGAGCTGAATTAAGCCTTGGCGGTGATTTAACGGGTGCGGTTATCACGGTTCCAGCCTATTTTGATGATGCCCAACGACAAGCAACACGCGATGCGGCAACGCTTGCTGACTTAAATGTGCTTCGCCTGCTGAATGAACCTACCGCAGCAGCAATCGCCTATGGCTTGGACAAAGAAGCCGAGGGCATTATTGCCATTTATGACTTAGGTGGTGGCACGTTTGATATTTCCATTCTGCGGCTCAATAAAGGCGTATTTGAAGTCATGTCAACAGGTGGTGATTCCGCTCTTGGTGGTGATGATTTTGATCATGTACTTGCCGAATACATGATTAAACAATCAGGGCAAACCAATACACAAGCCATTGTCAGCCTTGCCTTAATGGAAGCTCGTCGTGCCAAAGAAGCCTTAACTAGCAAAGATAGTGTTGAAGTTTCATGCGGTAATTGGAAAGAAAATATTACCCGTGAAAAATTTAATGCATTGATTGAACCTTGGGTAAAGAAAACACTAATGGCATGTCGCCGAGCCTTGCGTGATGCCAATCTTGAAAAAGAAGACGTGTTAAATATTGTCATGGTGGGCGGTTCAACACGGGTTCCTTATGTACGGGAACGAGTGGCTGAATTTTTTGGTCGAGAGCCATTAGTCGATATTGACCCTGACCGAGTGGTTGCCGTTGGAGCAGCGATTCAAGCGGATATTTTAGCGGGCAATAAACCCGATGATGAAATGCTGTTATTGGACGTTATTCCGCTATCACTTGGTTTAGAGACGATGGGCGGGTTGGTCGAAAAAATTATCAGCCGAAACACCACGATTCCGATTACCCGAGCACAAGAATTTACCACATTCAAAGATGGTCAAACCGCCATGACCATCCATGTACTGCAAGGCGAACGCGACACGGTTGAAGCCTGCCGCTCATTGGCTAAATTTACACTGCGGGGCATTCCGCCAATGGTTGCCGGGGCGGCACGCATAAAAGTTACCTTCCAAGTCGATGCTGATGGCTTATTAAGTGTTTCTGCCGAAGAAACTATCACGGGTGCGAAAGCGAAGATCGAAGTCAAACCATCGTATGGGTTAAGTGATGCTGAAATTGAAGCCATGTTGCGTGAATCAATGGAAAATGCCCAAGCAGACAAAGAAGCCCGTCAATTACGCGAGACAAAAATGGAAGCAGAACGCACGCTAGAAGCACTCAATTCTGCCCTGCAAGCTGATGGCGATGAGCTTTTATCTGCAGATGAAAAAGCAAAAATTCTAGCGGCACGCGATAAGCTGATCAGTGAAAAAGAAACAGGCACGGCTGATAGCATTGAAGAAGCCATGAAAAACCTCGAAAAAACAGCCGAATTTTATGTCGCTAGACGGATGAACAGCAGTGTGCAATCCGCAATGGCGGGACACCGTATTAACGAATTTGAATAGAGCGAAACCTATGCCACAGATTATCTTTTTACCCCATGAAGAATATTGCCCAGAAGGTGCAGTTATCGAAGTAGAACCCGGCATTAGTATTTGTGATGCCGCTTTACAAAATGACATTCCCATCGAACACGCCTGCGAAAAATCCTGTGCTTGCACCACTTGTCATGTTTATGTACGCGAAGGCTTTGACTCCCTAGAAGAGGCTTCAGAGCTTGAAGAAGACTACCTTGACAAAGCATGGGGCGTTGACCCTGACTCACGGTTAAGTTGTCAAGCCATTGTCGCCGATGAAGATTTAGTCATTGAAATTCCCAAATACACAATCAATATGGTCTCGGAGGCTCCACACTAATGAACGAATTAAAATGGACAGATGTACTTGATATTGCCATTGAGCTAGACGAAGCTCATCCAGATGTTGATCCTCGCACTATTCGCTTCACTGATCTACATGCATGGGTGATGGCATTAGAAAATTTTAACGATGATCCAGAACATTCCAACGAAAAAATCCTCGAAGCCATTCAAATGAACTGGATCGAAGAAAGGGAAGGGTAAAAGCGATTTGATTGACGCTATATTTTTTTAATAACAGGTAAATAAATATCATACCGCGTTGATTTCCCTGTAATTACAAAATTGGCTGTTTCATTATTCAAAGGCTCTGCTAGACGCGGGCGTTTAACGACAATGCGTTTTTTTGCTTTGCTTTTAGCGAGCTTTAGCAGTTCATGACTATCCATGTCTTTGCCTGCAATATCATGAAAAAACCGCATTTCTTTTTTGACTTGGGCAGATTTTTGTCGCTCGGGGAACATTGGATCAATATAAATAACATCAGGCTTGGTTTGCAGTTTATCCAAATAGTTAAGTGAGTTCTCATAAATGAGCTGCATCCGATTGATTATTTGGATAATTTCTGCATTTTCAGATTGATATGCTCGTTGTATTGCATCATTTAATAATGAATAAATAATGGCAGAGCGTTCTAGCATAGTAACTTGGCAACCTAAGCTTGCAAGTACAAAAGCATCTCTTCCTAAGCCTGCGGTTAAGTCAACTACACTTGGTTGTTTGATTTTATGTAAGCCAATTGCTTTGGCGATATGCTGCCCCTTGCCACCACCTTGTAGGCGACGATGCTGGGCTTTTCCGCCGATAAAATCAGCGTAAACAGCTCCTATTTTTTTATCTTTTAGCGAGCGAAGTTCAAGGTGTTGTTCGGTTTTGTATAAATAATAGTCCGCTTTACTTGATGTTGAAGCAAGCGGGATTTGGCAGAAATCGGCCAATGTTCGTAATTCATCGTTGCTAAATATTTGGTCTCCGTTGACAGCTATCATATTAATAGTGGGGTGGTGATGTTTCTTCGGTTTCAGAAGCAATATTTGATAGCTTGATGGATTTAATCTTAGCATCCAGTATTTCTAACTTTTCTTGTAATAAACGATTTTCATTCTGCTGCTTATGTAACTCATTACTTAGACGTTCAATTATTTCGTCATGGTGCATTACCATGATTTCTAGTTTTTGTAATCGTTTTTCCATAGGAATTCGTATCTTTTATGGGAAATTTTAGGCATGTTACGTTATCATAGCTTCTTCCTAAATACAGAATCTTTTTGGAGAAAAATAGATGTTTTCTAAAGATCAAACAATTGCAGGCTATGATGATGAACTATGGACTGCTATACAAAATGAAGTATTGCGTCAAGAGGAACATATTGAATTAATTGCATCAGAGAACTATGCAAGCCCTCGTGTGATGGAAGCTCAAGGTTCTGTGCTAACCAATAAATATGCTGAAGGTTATCCTTCTAAGCGTTATTACGGTGGCTGTGAAAATGTCGATATTGCAGAACAGCTTGCGATTGACCGAGTAAAAAAGATTTTTGGTGCAGGTTATGCCAATGTACAGCCACATTCTGGCTCACAAGCTAATGCAGCTGTTTATCAAGCCTTATGTGTGCCAGGTGATACGGTACTCGGGATGAGTTTAGCAGATGGAGGGCATTTAACGCATGGTTCTCCTGTTAGCTTTTCTGGAAAAATCTATAATGCGGTGCAATATGGTCTCAATGCCGAAACAGGCGAAATTGATTATGAGCAAGTCGAAGCATTGGCGAGAGAACATAAGCCTAAAATGATTGTTGCAGGTTTCTCAGCATATTCGCGGGTGGTCAATTGGCAGCGTTTCCGTGATATTGCGGATGAAGTTGGGGCATATTTAATGGTTGATATGGCTCATGTTGCAGGCTTAATTGCTGCAGGTGAATATCCTAATCCTGTTGCCATTGCGGATGTTACTACGTCAACGACACATAAAACATTGCGTGGTCCTCGTGGTGGAATTATTTTAGCAAAAGCCAACCCTGAAATTGAAAAGAAACTGCAATCCGTGGTATTCCCAGGAACACAGGGCGGACCATTAATGCACGTTATCGCCGCTAAAGCAGTTGCCTTTAAAGAAGCCTTGGAAGATGACTATAAACGCTATCAGCAACAAGTTGTAAAGAATGCTAAAGTTATGGCAAATACCTTGATTGAACGTGGTTATAATATCGTCTCAGGCGGTACTGATAACCATTTATTTCTTGTTGATTTAATCAATAAGGGGTTAACAGGAAAAGCAGCTGATGCAGCACTTGGCAAAGC
>JALWYT010000103.1 GCA_026992705.1 Thiotrichaceae bacterium | reverse complement strand
ATCATTTACAATACGTATAATAATGAAAGTAACAAAATAGTCAAAATGCCAGATCACTATCATCTTTACTATAGTAATAATCAACAAGAATTATCATTTAAAATATTAGAGTCTTTAGTATCCGAAACAGATAATTTTTTCATTGACTCAGAGTTTAATGAATTCATTTTAGATGTTTATGTATTATTAGACCAACCTACATCACCAATTATCTCTATTGATTGGGATAATACATTTACAGCCTATCCTGAATTTTATAATGAACTTATTTACCGTTATATCCATGCTAACTTTAAGCCCATTATTTGTACATTGCGTAGCTCAGAAGAGGCAGATGTACGAGAAATATGTGAAGCAGTTAAAACAGGAAAGGTAGAAATTTGTCCAACTAACGGACAGCTTAAACAAGCTTATATAAAAAAAAACAAAGGTTTTAGTATTAACTTATGGATTGATGATTTCTTCCCAAGCATTGCTAGCTGTGAAAGTAAACTTATTATCAATAATGGGATTGAGATCCTTCATTTTTAATAATGGAAATTATTATTAAGCAGGGATGAGGCACAAAATAATGACAACAACAATTTTATTCTTAGTAACTAGTTTATTGCTCCTTTTAATTATCTTTTTAAGCATTGCTTTTTCAATGAAAAAGGATGTCCTTATTTCTCGGAATATTTTTATAAAAGCCTCCGTTGATAAGGTTTGGAATACAGTTACGAACCTTATACGACAGATTGAATGGCGGCAAGATTTACAAAAAGTTGAAATAAAAGATGATAATCAAAGTGAAGTTTGGGTAGAAATATTCCAAAACGGCGATCAAATAAGTAAGCGTGTAGTCAAATCCAGTAAATATAAAATATTTGAAGTGGAAATTCTTCCTAAGGGTGGTTATTCAGGTAATATAAAAATTGAATTTACACCAAGCCAAGCGGGAACAACGTTACGAATAACAGAATACATAATAATTACAAATCCACTGAGAAGACCATTTACTAATCTCAAAAAACTTGAGAAACGGCTTGATGCCTATCAGAATAACTTAAAACAACTACTTGATCACTCAGCTTAAGGCATACTAAACAATCAGAGCCTCTGCTATGGTTAAAGTACCTACAGTCAAAGGCTCTGTATATTCTTAAATCTTATCTAGCTCTTCAAAAATACTATCTCGGATACTTTCGACTGAACCAATACCATCAATTTTAATATATTTAGGAGCAGAAGCTTCACCTGAATTTGCATAATCAGTATAGTATTTGATGAGTGGTTCAGTTTGCTCATGATACACGGCTAAACGTGCCTTTACAGTTTCTTCCTTGTCATCTTCACGAATAATTAAATCTTCACCTGTTTCATCATCCTTACCTTCAACTTTAGGTGGGTTGAAAACAACGTGATAAGTTCGACCTGATGCCAAATGCACGCGGCGACCGCTCATACGTTTAATGATTTCATCGTCATCAACATCAATTTCAACAACAGCATCAACATTAATGCCTTCTTCACGTAGAGCATTTGCTTGAGCTAATGTGCGAGGGAACCCATCAAACAGGAAACCATTTTTACAATCATCTTGAGCAATGCGATCTTTCACTAAACTTAAGATAAGTTCATCAGAAACCAAACCACCTACATCCATGACTTTTTTAGCTTCGATACCTAACTCTGTACCTGCTTTAACCGCAGCACGCAACATATCACCTGTTGAAATTTGAGGAATATTATACTTTTCAGTGATAAATCCTGCTTGTGTACCTTTACCGGCCCCAGGTCCACCCAATAAAATAACTTTCATAAAAACACTCCAAAGATTGAGTAATAAAATTGTGTATAACTACTTTAGGTCTATAATAAAATATAACGAAAAATAAGAATCACTAGTAGGATAATTAATGTCTCGAGTAATAATTAAGAATGAGAAAAGAAATCTACTAATAAACTATCAAACATATTAGCGAGACATGTTGTTTGGTACAAGTCTCGAATGGTTGCTTTCCAATTTTTCATATTATTGATACTAAATAATATCTAATTTTATCTGAAGCGATAAATATCACCCCATACAAGAGGAAAAATGAAAAATTTAAACTATATACTAC
>JALWYT010000102.1 GCA_026992705.1 Thiotrichaceae bacterium | reverse complement strand
ACTAATGGATATTGCTTTAGCCAATAAAAATTATTGGCTTTGGGTTGGTCTGCCGTTAATTGCTTATGGTGCATTGATAGAGGTCTTACAATCGTTTACTCCTTATCGTTCATTTTCATTTTGGGACTGGGTAGCTGATAGTTTAGGAGTATTTGCTTTATGGTGGATCATAAAACGCTATAAAAATGTGCGAACATCTTAGGAAGTTATGTGCAATCTTCATTCAGATATGTTATTTATACACTTGGACAAGTAGAAGCTTGTGATTTTGCCATGTCTAATATTTAGATTATTAGTAAATACTTAATTAGCTGAGTTGTAGCATTTTTTTTAGGGTGTTAGACTCCCACCTCTCCTGATTAATGATGGAAAGAATAATGAAAGAGAAAAAGCCAAAACTAAAATTAGGGCTTTTACATGTTGGAGCAGGCAATATGTTTGCCTCTATGATTCTCTCAGGCTTTATTATTGGTTACTTCGTTGATCAGTGGCTCGATAAGACACCTATCTTTATGATCATATTTGGTGTATTAGGTTTTGTCGGCGGTATGATTCGGGTACACGAGATGATTTCTTACGAGAATAAAGAGAGTGACGACGACAGTGATAACTGACACGAAGTCCAGTGATACGACAGAGCAAACGCTCGTCCAAAAGATTGCCAAAGGGCGTAAGTATCAAATAGTGGTAATTCTCGTAATCGTGGTATTATTTGGAATTCGAGACCTAATGAATGACCATGCAGGGCAAACATATCTTGCATTAGCTGCCATATACGGTGGGGTATTAAGTATAGTTGTCAACATGACGTTAAGTTTAGCGGTTTTAAAAGCAGCATCTGTAGCAAAAAGTGATCCGAAAACAGCAATGGGACTACTTTACGTCAGTGCTATCGTTCGTTTCATACTGATATTAGCATTGTTTGCTGTTGGTATTGGGGGGTTGGAGCTAAACCCAATACCTTTAGTTATTACAGCAGTTGCTACATGGTTAACAGGAATTGCCGCCTCGCGATAATTTTCTAGGGCAGTTAAGTTTAGACTAGAGGCTCCCTATCCCTAGGTAAACGGTTTTTAATTTTCTTAAGAGAGGTTCAACATGAGTACAGCGGAACATACTTCTTCCAGCGGCGGTGGCTCAGTTGAGTATATTCAACATCACTTGGCCAATTGGAATATAGGTGGATTAAATGTCGATACCATCGGCTGGAGTTTGTTTTTAGCAGGAATTATTCTTTTTGTTGCTTATAAAGTTAGGAGTCATTTAACCGAGGAAACACCTGGTCGTTTTCAAAATTTTGTTGAGATGATTCTGGACTTTGTAAATACACAAGTAAAAGATTCATTTCCTGGACACAATCCTTTAATTGCACCATTAGCATTAACCATATTTATGTGGGTCTGGTTAATGAACTTTATGGACTTAATCCCTGTTGATTTATTACCTGCAATTGCACATGGTCTAGGAGCGGATCATTTTAAAGTTGTACCAACAACTGATTTAAATACTGCATTAGCAATGGCATTGGTTGTATTTAGCTTAACGCTTTACTATAACATCAAAGTTAAAGGCTTAGGTGGCTATATCAAAATGTTCTTATTTCATCCATTCGGCAAATTTGCCATACCTGCCAATATTGTTATGACTGCAATTGAGGAATTAGCAAAGCCACTCAGTCTAGGTTTGCGACTTTTTGGTAATATGTTTGCCGGTGAATTGGTATTCTTACTTATTGCATTATTAACGCTAGGGGCAACCGTAAGTGCGGGCTTATTAATTTGGTTCCCATTACAAGTTGTTTTAGATCTTGCTTGGTTGCTATTCCATATTTTAGTTATTACATTGCAAGCTTTTATCTTTATGGTATTGACTATTGTGTATTTAGGTATGGCTCACCAAACTGCTGATGAGCACTAAATATTTTTAGCATAATATGTAGAGGTATTTATAGGAAAGTATTGATAGTCTTTTTTTTGAGTAATCAGATACTTAACTAACAAAGATTTTTTTATTTTATTTTTTTTTTTTTATTTTTAGTATATGTTTTTATTATTCTTTATATTTTTTCTTCAATTTATTCATTCACTTCTGTTTGTTTTTGCGTTT
>JALWYT010000101.1 GCA_026992705.1 Thiotrichaceae bacterium | reverse complement strand
GATGAACGCTTTTTTATGTACGCTGAAGAAGCCGATTACTGCTACCGTGCGAGAAAGCTTGGCTGCCAACCACTGATTACGCCACAGGCTAAAATCATTCATCATGGAGGCAGTAGTGAGAAAAATTTATCAGGCAAAATGATTCGCCTATTAAGCGGCAAAGTAACTTTTATTAATAAACACCACCAGCAATGGAAACGAATAATAATGAAGGTATTGCTACTTTTATATGTCCACAATAAATGGCTGATTACCGCCCTGCTCGCACTATTTCGCCCAGCGAAAAAAACACTTCGCAATGAGTGGTGGAAGGTACTCAAGGCTAGCCCAATATGGCTAAAAGGTTATCAATAATGGCTAGCGTAATTGTTCCTGCTCATAATGAAGCGGCAGTTATCCAACGATGTCTTGATAGCCTTATTCATCAAGATAAACTGGATACCCTAGTCGTGGCATGTAATGGTTGTACGGATAACACGGTAGAGATTGTTAGCAAAAACTATCCTGATGTCATCTGCTTGGATATTGAAAAACCTTCTAAAACCAATGCCCTTAATGAAGCTGAAAAATATATCTCCAGCTTTCCAATATTTTACTTAGATGCCGATACGGTTTTACAAGCAGGAGCTATTGCCAATATTGTTGAGCATCTTAACAACAACCCACACTTAAAATTAGTCGCCCCCAGCCCAGTTATTAATACCTCAGAGTCCTCTTGGCTCGTAAAAGAATACTACAAAATCTGGTTAATGCTGCCTTATATAAAAGCAGGCGTTATCGCTACTTGTAGCTTTATCGTAACCAAACAGGGTCGCAAACGCTTTCAATCCTTTCCTGATATTATTAATGATGATCGCTTTATTCATTGCCAATTCAAATCAAATGAGATAGAAAATGTCGCGGATACAGAAATTTACATTGAAGCTCCTCGTCGTTTATATTCCTTAATCAAGATTAAAACACGGGCTAGATTAGGAAATATGCAATTACAACGGCTAGGTTTGTGCCCTGAGCCTAAGGATAAAAATTATGCTAGCAGTATGAAAACTTTAATATTTAGTAGAAATTTTATGCCTGCTATCATTTATTACTTTATTGCTAGCATAATTCGGATAAGATCATGGCTACAATTAAGAAATATTGATAAATATCAATGGGAAAAAGACCTTTCATCGCGTTGAATTATCCATATTTATATGAACGTAAAACAAACAAGAAAAAAAACGCTCAGAGTATATAATTAAGAAAGAAATTCATCTCACATTCAGATAGAATTGCCAAAATTTTGCACAATAATTGCAAAAGATAGCTATTTTGTAGCAAGTCATGAAGTGTCTAAAAGCTAACTGATTGAGTATATTCTATTTTGATCGAATGCGAGTCGAGAAGGATTTTTTGAGTGTCGTGTCATGGAATGAATTTGATCATTGAAGCTCTGATTAAGTCAAATCGAATTTCCTTGAGAAAAAAGATTGATGACTTGGTCACAGCTTACATAACTAACAACAAAGAATGGTGTTGGTGTGAAAAAGATAATAAATTCAGAGATTATCTATCGGAGCGTAGATATTCTCGTCATTTTAACAACGCTCTATATCGCCTCATTCTATTCGGGGGGCTACAATGCCTCAGGCTATTTGCTTGCCGGGCTTTTAGGTTCACTTCTTTTTGGCTTAGTTGGTCGCTTTACTGAAATTTACACCTCTTGGGGTGGTCGTTCATTTCTTCGTGATGAGTCCGTTAGGGTTGTTGTAACATGGTTAATTACCTTTATGTTGCTAATCTTTACAGCATTTGCAACAAAGTCAACAGCTGATTTTTCACGCATTGTCTTAGCCAGTTGGTTATTTGTCACCCCTATTTTACTGCTTCTCTGTCGCCACTTACTCCGCAAAGTTTTCCGTTACTTAAAATACCTTGGACTTAATAACCGAAAAGTTGTCATTGCAGGTTTAACAGAACACGGTTTGCGATTTGCCCATGATTTAGAACATAATCCTGATGGTGGCTACCAAGTAGCAGGATTTTATGATGATAGAATAGATACTAAAAGGCTTCCAGAAGATACAAAATCTAAGCATATTGGTGGTTTTAATAAATTAATCGAAGCAGCTGAATCAGGTAAATGGGATCAAATTTATATTGCTCTCCCTATTGAAGCAAAAGAGCGTACCACTAAATTATTAGAACAATTATCAGAAAGCATTACCCCAATACGCTTAATCCCTGATTATTTCACTTCAAATCTACTGAAAAGCAAATATATCGAACTAGCGAATACCCCTATTCTATGTATCCATGAGACACCTTTAACCGCTCATAATATTTATGTAAAACGCCTAGAAGATATTGTAATTGCTAGTATTATCTTACTAATTATTTCACCGCTTTTATTGGCAATATCAATTGGTATTAAGCTCACTTCCCGCGGTCCCGTTATCTTTAAACAAAAACGAACTGGAGCAAGAGGTGAAGAATTTGTTGTCTGGAAATTCCGCAGTATGACAGTCTGTGAAGATGGTGACAATATTAAACAGGCAAGTAAAAATGATCAGCGAGTGACTACTTTTGGCAAATTCTTACGAAAAACCTCACTCGATGAATTACCTCAGTTCTTTAATGTGCTACAAGGTCATATGTCAATAGTCGGTCCTAGACCCCACGCGATTGCCCACAACAATATTTATCGCAAAAAGATCCCGGGCTATATGCTACGCCATTTGATTAAACCGGGCATAACAGGCTGGGCACAGATTAATGGCTGGCGAGGAGAAACCAACGAACTATACAAAATGGAAAAGCGTGTTGAGTATGATTTAGAGTACATCCGTAATTGGAGTTTATGGCTTGACATAAAAATTATTTTAATCAGCCTTATTAAAGGCTTCTCCAGTAAAAATGCTTATTAATAAGCTAAACCATTTGCCGATACGCTCACTCTAATGCGACTTGAACACCTCACTTTCACCCGCTTTATTGCTGCCTTAACCGTTGTTTTTTTTCACTATGGCAGCAATATCCAACCTTTCAATATTCAACCATTTGATAAGCTATTTCAGGCAGGACCGATTGCCGTTAGTTATTTTTATGCTTTGTCTGGTTTTATTATGGCAATTGCCTACTACCAACCTAATAAGCCACAATGCTTTAATAAATGGAAATATTGGATCGCACGCTTTGCTCGTATTTATCCTGTTTATTTAGTTGCTTTGCTATTGGTTTTTACTGCCAATCTCAAAACAATGGGGCAACCAATCGGCACTTTATTACTTAATTTATTAATGCTTCAGGCATGGATTCCAGGCTACCCGTTAAGTCTCAATAGCCCTGGTTGGTCACTATCAGTAGAAAGCTTTTTTTACCTATGTTTTCCAGCATTACTTGCACTTATTTATCGGGGACGTTTCAAATTATTATTGGTATTAAGCATTATTGTTTGGTTAATTACCCAAGTAACACACACTTATCTAGTCAATAGTTTAGCCTATACACCACAAAATCATTTGCATGACTTTATTTATTACAACCCCATTATGCATATCAATACCTTTATGATTGGTTTACTTGTTGGGGTATATTATAAAGATAAGTGGTTATTGAAAAAGTACTATCCATACAATAGTTTATTATTGTTATTTACTTTACTTGTAATTGCTATTTTACTCATTATTCGTCCAAATTTTGAGGCGTGGTTAGCGATAAAAATTGACTATACCAATGGTCTAATTGCTCCCCTATTCTTACTCTCTATTGTATTACTTGCTAGAGAACAAGGAAAAATTGCAACATTCTTTAGCTTTTCATGGTTTGTATTACTCGGTGAAGCAAGCTACTCTCTGTATATTTTACAACGACCTATTTATGGCATATACCATAGTACAATTGCAAAATACCTCCCACTATCAGAATTTATACACTTTTATCTATATTTATTTTTACTGATTGTGGTATCAATTTTATCGTATAAACTATTTGAAACACCATTAAGACAGAGCATCAATCTGTGGTATCGTTCTCATTCGAGCCACAATAATTAATAAATTAACATGAAAAAAACAGATACTTACTATCCAGATAAGATACTAGAAAGCTCTCATGAAGGTCTAGACTTAAAAGAATTTTGGCACACGATTATTCGTCGCCGGCGTCTTATTTTACTTTTTATTACAATATTTTTCCTACTGAGTTTAACTATCACTTTATTAATGAAACCCGTGTATCGTGCAAGCACACTGGTTGAAATTGAAAGAAAAATTGCCAGTATCACCGATTCTGGGTTTATTAATGGCGATGATCCACGTGATACTCGTGACTTTTATCAAACGCAATATGAACTCATCAAAAGTCGTTCTATTGCCAATAAGGTCATTGAAAAACTTAAACTGGCTGATGATATTGCTAAAACCGGCATTATCCATCAAATTAAATCACTTTTACATCTAAATACTGTTGATGACTCTCCTGATTTAGCAGGCATGTTTATTGATAATATCACAATAAAACCCATTAATACTTCACGCCTAGTTTTAATTAGCTATGATGCAGATGATCCAAAAATGGCGGCAGATATTGTCAATGAAATTGCGGCAACTTTTATTGAACGTAATCAAAATAAATACAAAGCGGCAACGAAAGCAATACGTGAACGCTTAGAAAAACAAATTGATTCAGTACAAAAACAACTCGATACAGCAACTGATGCAGTTGCTAAATTTAAAAAAGATAATGACTTAGTGGATTCAGATGAGACAGATTCAAATCCTTATCAAAATATTAAAGAACTTAAGGCTCAACATGCAGAAGCATTACGTAAGAAAATTGCACTTGAAGCAAAACTATCAGCACGAGAAAAACAACATCCACCTAAAGAGTACACGAATGCAGTTAACGAAGAAAAAAGTCTTAGAATCCAACTAGAACGAGTAAAAGCGGGTATTTCAGGCTTACAGGCACAATATATTCGTCTTGATACACTTGAAAGTAATGTTGATAGCTTACAAACTACCTTATTAGATCTTAAAGAAAAACTACGTCAGGTTGATATTGCCAGTTCTGGAAATAGTCGAATTTCAATTGTCGATGATGCAATTCCACCGAAGAAAAAATATAAACCTAAACTTTTATTAAATTTACTATTGGGTTCATTCATTGGTTTTCTACTAGGTATAGCTTATGCTTTTTTGATTGAATATTTAGATGACACAATTACTGATGTAGATGAGCTTGAACGTACCACAAAATTACCCAATTTAGGGATTATCCCAACCGTTGAGAGAAACATTAAACACGAAATCGGCTTACTCAGCTATCATGAACCCCATTCACACTTTGCTGAAGCGTTTCGTACGTTTCGCACTAGTATTAAGTTTCTTGCTGACGATACAGAAAGTAGACTAATTTTTATCACTAGTACTCGTTCTAGTGAAGGCAAATCAACCATAGCAAGTAACCTAGCCACTGTATATGCCCAATCAGGGCGTTCTGTCTTATTAATAGATGCTGATCTACGTAATCCCAGTATTCATAAAATATTTAACGAAGAGCAGGATATGGGGTTATCTGAATTATTACTTGGTGATGCTGAACCAAAAAATGTAATCCGTTCCACTGAAATCCCTGATTTATATATCATTAGTTCAGGAAAATTTACTCATGATCCTGTCGGTCTCCTTTCTAATCTTAGAATGGAGAAATTATTTACGCTTGTTGCTAATAAATATGATCATGTTATTGTTGATGGGGCTCCTGTACTTGGCTTATCAGATGCTCTAATTCTTGCCAACTTAGCGAGCTCAACTGTCTTTGTTATTCAATCGGGTGAAACCGATAAACATACTATTATCAGTAGCTTAAACCGTATCAAACAAGCAAAGGGTAATATTATCGGCACATTATTAACTTTTGTTGATATGGAAAAAAGTGACTATGCCTATAATTACCTTGAATACAGTGTAGAAACTAACCGAAACTTGCCAAAACAAGGTAAGTTTAGTTCGATATTTGAATCGTTAAAGAAATTATAAGGAATCGTAAATGAAAATTGCTCTTACACTACATGTTTTGTTTGTTGTTATTTGGGTTGGTGGAATGTTCTTTGCGTATATGGCTTTACGCCCTGCGGCAGCAGCTGTGTTAGAACCACCGTATCGTTTGCATTTATGGAAAACTGTGTTTAGTAAATTCTTTCTTTGGGTATGGATTTCTATTGCTACTATATTAGTGAGTGGATATTGGATGTTATTAGTCCCTTTCGGAGGTTTCAGTAATGCTCCTGTCTTTATTCATATTATGCATAGCTTAGGTATTATCATGGTACTTATTTATTTACATGTTTTCTTTGCTCCCTATAAGCGTCTATGTAATGCTGTTAACAATAAAGATTGGCACGCTGGAAGTAAAGCTCTTAACCAAATTCGTATTTTAGTTGCTATCAACACAAGCATTGGTCTTGTTACTATTATTGTGGCAACCTATGGCAAATTTATGATTTAATCATAACTATTCTATTTAGCGAAGGAAGCTATTGTAAAACTTACATGGATGTATTTTATTTATAACTAAAACTATCTAATTGTATTTTTCGTGCTAGTAGATTTAACAATTCCATAATAATAAAAAAATTGAACTTTTTCTAAGAATGATTTACCAAGCCATAAATAGAATCAATTAATAATTTATATTCATTTATCATAAAGTCTATTTATGTAGTATGTATGATCTGAATCCATTGTATGACTACAATTCTAGGATACAGATAAAATAATAAAAAGAAGGTTCAATTATGAAAAAATACTCCTCTAATTTTTTAATTTTTGGTGTAACAATTTACCTATTTTCATCCACCACAAATGCAGCAACACCTTATAAGCCATTTAGTAATCATCGTGTGAATACCGAACCGAAATATTATCTTGGTGCGAATATTGGTTCAGCAAAATCTAAAGACATTTGTCAAAACCTTTCAATTTGTGAAATTAAAGGAAAAATCTGGAAAATATATGGTGGTTATCCACTCAGTGATATGGTAAAAGCTGAAGTAGGTTACGCAAACTTAGGAAGATTAGGTGAACAAGAAAATAATACGACAGATACATCTAAAATTAAGGGCTTAACAGCGAGTTTACTTGCTACTTATCCTATTAACGAAAGTATTAAGTTATTTGGTAGAGCCGGTGTTTTTAAACAAAATACAAATAACTCAACAGAAAGTAATTACAGTGACAATATTAATCCAGTCTATGGTATAGGAGTAGATTATGAGTTATCAGATGGTGTAATGGTACGGGGAGAGTGGGAAAATTATAAAAACCTATCAGTGGCTAATGATAATAG
>JALWYT010000100.1 GCA_026992705.1 Thiotrichaceae bacterium | reverse complement strand
CAAAAATAGTGTGCTGTTAAGCGGTCATAACCCATGTTATTCTAATTTAATATAAGTCGTACTATTAAAAACTGCAAACTTAGTAACTATTAAAGATATAAATATTCAAATACCCTAGCTTTCCACTCGTTCCTATGAAAGAATCCCCACCCTCTTTCAAAATAGAGCTATTTTACAGAGCATAACTATGTTTGACCTCATTTCAAAGCCTTCTTCTAAAAATATTAAAAATGATATGTTATCGGGGCTAACTGTTGCCTTAGCATTAGTACCTGAAGCAGTTGCTTTTGCTTTTGTTGCCCATGTTGAACCTTTAGTAGGCTTATATGCTGCTTTTATTATGGGACTGGTTGCTTCAATTGTAGGTGGTCGTCCTGGAATGATAACAGGTGCAACTGGAGCAATCGCAGTTGTTGTTGTTGCTCTAGTTGTACAACACGGTGTTGAGTATTTATTTGCAGCAGTGATACTAGCGGGCTTAATTCAAATAACGATTGGCTTGTTTAAATTAGGTAAATTTATCCGCCTTGTTCCTTATCCTGTTTTTCTAGGTTTTGTTAATGGACTAGCATTAGTTATTTTTATTGCACAATTAGAACAGTTTAAGTTAAAAGATGAGCATGGAAAAGTTTTAACTGACATTGCAGGTAATACTCAATGGGTGTCAGGTGAAGCCTTAGGTATTATGCTAGTTCTTATTGCATTAACAATGGCAATTATTCACTTTTTTCCTAAATTAACTAAAGCTGTACCATCAACCCTAGTTGCCATCATTACAGGCACACTAATCACCCTAGGTTTAGGGTTAAATACTGCAACTGTTGGTGATATGGCTTCCATACAAGGTGGCTTACCAAATTTCCATATTCCTGATATTCCGTTTACCTTAGAAGCCTTTAAAATTGTTTTGCCATATGCCGTTATCATTGCCTTAGTCGGACTTATCGAAAGTCTATTAACACTGAATTTAATTGATGAATTGACGGAAACACGTGGTCAGCCTAATCGTGAATGTATCGGTCAAGGTGTTGCAAATACAACAACAGGCTTATTCGGTGGTATGGGCGGCTGTGCTATGGTTGGACAGAGTATTATCAATATTAAATCGGGCGGACGTGGACGATTATCTGGCATTACAGCAGCGTTATTTTTGCTATCATTTATCTTAGTGGGTTCATCATTGATTGAAAAGGTTCCAATTGCGGTACTAGTTGGTGTAATGTTTATGGTCGTTATTGGTACATTTGAGTGGTGTAGTTTCCGCTTAATTGGCAAAATTCCACCTGCTGATACTTTTATTGGTATTGCGGTTGCTGTCATTACAGTATTTGCTGACTTAGCTATTGCGGTTATTACAGGTGTTATTCTTTCTGCACTTGTATTTGCATGGCAACATGCAAAACATATTTATGCAACCACACGAATCAACCACATGGGTGGCAAAGTTTATGAATTAAACGGTCCCTTATTTTTTGCCTCAACACAACATTTTCAAGAAATTTTTGACCCTAAAAATGATCCTGATGATGTTGTTGTTGATTTTAAAAATTCACGTGTCACCGATCATTCTGCTATTGAAGCAATTGATAAGCTTGCTGAACGTTATTTAAAAGAAGGTAAACGACTACACCTAAAACATTTATCCCCTGAATGCCGACAATTATTAAAAACAGCAGGAGATTTAGTTGAAGTCAATGTAGTTGAAGACCCACAATACCACCTTGCTGTTGATAAAAAGGATTTTGAGGCTGCTAAATCATGAATACTGAAAGCTTACAGCGTTGTTTTTCGGGTGTACCACGCTTATATGGTGACGCTGGATTTGCACAGTTTCAGCAAGCACATATCTGTATTATTGGTCTAGGCGGTGTGGGCTCATGGGTAGCAGAGGCATTAGTACGCACAGCCATTGGTGCATTAACCTTAATTGATTTAGACAATGTGGCTGAGTCCAATATAAATCGACAATTACAAGCAACCCATGAGACGCTCGGAAAACCTAAGACAACTGCCTTAAAAGATCGCATTCATAGTATTAACCCTAATTGTCAAGTCACTGAGATTGAAGATTTTATTACGCCAGACAATCAAGCCGATATATTAAGCCAAAGCTATGACTGGGTGATTGACTGCATCGACAATTTTCGTACCAAAGCTAGTCTTATTCATTATTGTCGACGTAATAAAATCAGGTTACTCACTATCGGTGGTGCAGGTGGCATGACTAACCCCGCAAATATCCGTATTACCGATTTATCTCGTAGCAAACAAGATCCCTTACTATCTAAAGTTCGTAAGCTGTTACGACAGGATTATCACTTCCCGATAAATCCGGCTCGCCGTTTTAATATCCCCTGTGTTTATTCAGAAGAACATCTAGTATATCCTAATGGTAAAGGTGGTATCACAAACAATAAACCTACAGGAGCCGCTGCATCAGGCTTAAATTGTGCAGGTGGTTTCGGCTCGTCCGTTTGTGTAACAGCACCTTTTGGATTTTATGCAGCTGCTTATGTACTGGAGAAATTAGCAGCCCTTAGCTCATAAGTGCTTATTCAATAAATTAACTTAGCCAAATCTGAACAAACTGTTTTTATCAAATTTTACTCATTATTCTAAATCCCTTATTATTCAACTTAAGTTGTTATAGGGCTAGATATAACGTAATTACCCTACGTAACTACGCGATAATCAGTAATAATAAAATTTATAAGATAAGAGAGGTAATGCAGTGATCGAATTTTTTCAAGCCGGTGGTTGGCTAATGTTTCCCATCATTTTGAGTTCTATTCTTGCAATGGCAATAATTATGGAACGCTCACTTAGCTTACGTATAGGACAAATTGTTCCGAAGTCAGATATTGAACGTGCAAGAAAGCTAGCTAAAACAGGTAACTTAACCCCTGGTGTAATCGCCGATATTCGTGAAAGTTCATTGGTTGGACGTGTATTAGCAGCAGGATTAGAGAGTAGTAGCTTACCTCGACACATTATGAAAGAGAATGTTGAGGAGGCAGGTCGCCATGCTGTTCATGAAATGGAACGTTATATGACGGCGTTAGGGACAATTTCTGCTGTCACTCCATTGATGGGTTTATTAGGTACCGTACTAGGTATGATACAAGTTTTCAGTGTAATCACTGAAGTGGGTGTAGGTAATCCAACGGACCTTGCTGGTGGTATTTCACAAGCTTTAATTACGACGGCAGCAGGTATTACGGTGGCAATTATCTCAATGGTTTTTCATCGCTATTTTAAAGCAAAAATTGATGATTATATTGTAACAATGGAAAAAGAGGCAGTTGCATTAATTGAAATCGTTAACAATGCAAATAATAATCGTATGAAATCTAATATAGTAAAACAAGCAAGAAATAAAATGGTTAGACAACAACAACGAGTACCACAAGGTTAAGGAGCTTGAAATGAATTTCCGACCTCGACGGCAAGAAGACATTGATGTCAATTTAACTCCACTAATTGATGTCGTATTTTTATTACTTATCTTTTTTATGGTAACAACGACATTTGACAAACGTGCAGAAATTAAAATTAACCTACCTACTGCCGATAATTCGGTAGCTCCACAAAAAATTAATAAGCTTGAATTAGTGATTGATAATCAAGGACGCTATTATATTGATGGTCGAGAAGTCTTAAATACGAAACCTGAAACCTTATTTCAAGCTATGAAAACGGTTTTAGATGAACGTAATGATACGCCACCATTAGTTATTTACGCTGATGCTAATGTGAATTATCAATCCGTTGTAACAGCAATGGATATTGCAGGTCGCCTAGGTTTAAAAAAGATCTCAATGGCAACTGCACAAGCATCACGTAAAAAGTAAATAAATAATTCGGATAGAGCCATTAATGACGAGCTTACAGCAGGCTAAAAATACACTCACTCCTAAGAAAAGAAGTCCCTTATTATATCGTTGGTTAGAAAATATTTGGTATCACAATGGGGTTGGCAAATATTTATTAATCCCTTTTACTCCCCTATTTTGCTTTATCAGTTTTATACGACGTTGGCAACACGAGCATAAACGTGGTGACTTAACTAAACTTCCTATTATTGTCGTAGGCAATATCACAATAGGCGGTACAGGAAAAACACCTTTAGTTATCAGTGTTGTGAATTACTTAAAAGAAGCTGGTTACTCTCCTGGAATCATTAGTCGAGGTTATAAAGGTACAGCAGCAGAATGGCCGCAGCGAGTTATCCCATCAACATCGCCTAAATTGGTTGGTGATGAAGCCGTACTAATGGCTTTACGTACCCAAGTCCCTGTTGTCGTTGGAGCAGATCGCAATACAGATATTCGTTACTTATTAAATCATTATAACTGTGATATTATTGTATCAGATGACGGCTTACAACATTACCGTATGCCTCGTTCTCTAGAAGTCGTTGTTATTGATGGCAAGCGCCGCTTTGGTAATGGATGGTGCCTACCTGCAGGTCCTTTACGGGAGCCTATCTCACGTCTGAAAAGTATTGATTTACGCGTTGTTAATACTGATAGTGAAACTGATATTGCTCATGGTGAATATCATATGCAATTACGAGGCAACGTTCTCATTAACTTATCCACTGCTGAAAAGCGACTATTAGATAATTTCAGTCATCAACATGTTCATGCCGTTACAGGTATTGGTAACCCTGATCGTTTTTTTACAAGCTTACAGTTACACGGTCTAAACGTCATTCCGCATAGCTTTGCTGATCACCATAATTTCAAAAAAGAAGATCTAATTTTTGAACAAGATTATCCTGTTATTATCACTGAAAAAGACGCAGTGAAGTGTCGTAAATTCCAAACAACTAATTGTTGGTATTTGCCCGTGACCGCTAAATTATCAGAAAACTTTTATCAGGCTTTATTAAGGAAGCTTTAAAATCATAAATATTTTGAAAAAACGATTGTAGCCTATATGTAAGATTTGTGAAAAACATAAGCTGGGAACATATCAGCTCCCTCGCGTTATACATTGCACTTCACGTAATATACAGGCTACCGTCAATTTTTTATGGTAAAGTTTAAATCAAATTAATCAGAACTCCCTCCATCATGTGGTAGCCAACCTGAAGTTACACCCGATGGAGGATTATTGACAATCTTATCCCCTTTAGCTAAACCAGAGACAACTTCTAACATTCCATTCGCTTGCATTGAACCTAAACGCACTAAACGCAACTCTGAGGTATCACCTTTTACAAGCAATACACTTGGCAAACTACGACCTTTTAATAAAGCAGTTTTAGGAATCATCACAGAACCATTTTCCCGATAGCTACTAAGAGGAACAACAACCTCAGCATACATGCCAGGGTACGCCGTTACATCCGTTGGTAAATCAAATTTCACCACCACTGTATGGCGTTCAGGGTCGGCGACAGGATGAATTTCTGAGACCTTTGCTTTTACATATTTACCAGCTAATTTAGCATCAACTTCAATACCTTGCTGTAAGCCTGAAACTAATACAGAAGGAACATCAGCTTGTAATTGCATAGCATTGATATAACCAAAAATGAGTAGTGGTTGCCCAGGTTGAACTGTATCACCTACTTCTGCCATTTTTTTAATAATCATACCATCAAATGGAGCAATAGTTTTTGAATCTCTTATTGATGAGTCAATTTCTTGCAATTGAGCCATTGCTTGTTGCAATGAGAAGCTTGCTTGTGAAACAGCAGTTTGACTATTGATTAAATCAGCTTGTTCAGCAATACTATCATCTGTAACACCCATCATATCTGCCATAGGGCGTGTCATGAACTTATCCATCATCGCAGGAAAACCAAAGCCAGGCATCATACCAATATCATCTCGCTTTGGACTTTTGAGCTCACGTTGATATTGTACTTGTGCATTATATAAGTTTGCTTGAGCCATGGAAATTTGTGCAACGACACTTTGACGTTTAGCAAGTAAAGCACTGGAATCAATTTCAGCAATCACTTGCCCTTTTTTATATAATGTCCCAACTTTGCCGTTTAAAACTAGTACACGCCCTGGAATTTGTGCAGCTAATAAAACCTGTTTCTTAGGAACAACGGAACTACCAAGCGTTGAACTTGCTTGTGATGTTATCTGTTGAACCTCAATAATTTCGGTAGAATAAACAACAGGTGATGTAAATAAGCTCAAACTAAGAAAGAATCCTTTAACTTGCCATTTAATTTTATAAGAAATTAATTTTTTCATTCGTATATTTTTTACCATATAGCGGTGGAGAGGCTGTGTGTTATATCACTCATGCTTGATAATAACGATATATATTTTGTAATAATCACATAGTTTTTTTAAGGAATCATCCAAATAAATTGACTTTATAGTATAAACGATGACTTTATAACAGATATAAAATATCTCACTTAACTTAAGGATAAAACTAAACTTCTTTAAAATCTACTATAAAAACCCTGTATCGTACACGTTATTATCCGCATTGGAACGACGAATTCAAGTATATAAAAAGTATACACTGGCTTGCTTTAAAGCATCTCTGATGATTTTTGTAGATAACAAATATTTTTTTTGCTAAAAAATATTAAAATATGTTAACTAAAACTAATTAGCATCGCGTAATAAAACACCATAATTTCTGGGTTAAACAAAAGAAAAGGACTTAAACACCATGCCAAAGAAAATACCCGTCAATATGCAATCATCCTGCATGGAATGTGAAGCAAGACAATTTGCATGGTTTGAACCAGGTTCGGCGGATTTGCTACTTAGTGAACGCCAAAAGCATCGCTCATCACAACTTGTGCTTGAACCTAATGAATATCTATTCCGCGAAGGTGATGTTCACCGCTCTGCTTATACGCTAAAAGAAGGATGGGCTATTTGTTATAAACAACTAATAGATGGACAGCGACAGATTGTTCATATTGCTTTACCTGGAGATTTTCTCGGCTATCAAACCGACCCCGATAAACCAATTGACTACTCCGTTGTTGCTCTTACTGAATGTAAATTTTGCTCTTTTACACCTAAAGCCATTGATCGTTTATTAGAAAGTGATATACACCTTATTAAGCGACTAATGGAAATACAAAATAAACAAAATGCAGCTTGCAAACTCAAGCTTTCCATTGTCGGGCGTGCTCAAACTCGCCATAAGATCGCCTTTTTCCTTGCTGACCTTGTGAAAAGACTAAAACGACGTGGCATTGATACCTCAGGTATTATTCCTATCCCACTAAGCCGAGAAGATATTGCTGATGCTATTGGCATTACCCCTGTACATTTAAGTCGTGTTATTGTCGAATTTCATGCTAATAAAATTATGGAATGCCGACATAATAAATTGAAGATAAT
>JALWYT010000099.1 GCA_026992705.1 Thiotrichaceae bacterium | reverse complement strand
GAATAAGCTCAACCGCTTTTTTAATCTGTCGCTTATTCCCCTTAACATTAGGCTGATAAGACCGCATTTTAAGCTCGTCAACCGTAGGGTAATGAAACTCTGTTTTAAGCAAGCCGAGGTCTTTAGGGAAATCAATCAAAACAGGACCAGGGCGACCTGTTGTCGCAATATGGAAGGCTTTTTTTATCGTTGCGGCAAAATCCTCAACCCTTGTTACCAAGAAATTATGCTTTACGCAGGGGCGAGTAATACCAACAATATCAACCTCTTGGAAAGCATCATTGCCAATTAAGGCACGGGGAACTTGCCCTGTAAACACGACAAGTGGCACAGAGTCCATATAAGCATCTGCAATTCCTGTTACCGCATTCGTTGCACCTGGACCAGATGTTACAATCACCACACCTGGCTTATCCGTTGACTTTGCGTAACCTTCAGCAGCATGAACTGCCCCCTGTTCGTGTCTAGTCAGGATATGTCGTATCGAATTGGCATGCTTGTGAAGCTCATCGTATAAATGTAGAACAGCTCCACCAGGATAACCAAAAATCGTATCAACACCTTCTGCCTTTAGACACTCTATGAATATCTCGGCACCGGTTAATTTCACAATCTTCTCCAAAATCATAGGTGTGGGTTAGAAAAGTAAGCTATTAGAGCTTTCTTAAAGAAAAATAGCTCCGAATAATAATATGAATCAGTAAGAAATACACCCTCTCTATTGAGATGGAGAATAGAATTTAGATAATTTGTGAATTGGTAATATAAGTTGGTGTTAAATTGAGCAATTGCAGCTAGAAGTACTTAAAGCTTTAGGCAACGTAGAAGCTAAGAAGAACAATGATGTAATAAAAAATTAGCAATCTTGAAAAAGAAAAGCAGTAAATCAAATCGGAGGTGACACTGTCGTCAATAAGTGACAATACTGATCGGTTAATTAAACATTTAATTTAAATAAATCCCTATATATATTAATACCTTATTATTATTTTTACATATTGGTATGGCACTTGCTTCATTACTAGCGAAGGCAAAAATAAAAAAGCTTTCAAGCCCAAATCTAAAATCCAATTAATCTACAAATATAAGGTATTATTATGAAAAAAGCACAACAAGGTTTTACACTAATTGAATTAATGATCGTTGTAGCGATCATCGGTATCTTAGCAGCCATTGCACTGCCTGCTTATCAGGACTATACAATTCGTTCACGTGTTACTGAAGGTTTGTCTTTAGCTGAACCGGGTAAAACAGCAATTGCAACAGAGGTATCTACTCCTAATGACCTTGCTGTTACAGGAAATAACTGGAATGCTGAAAGTCATGCTAGTAAGTACTTAGATTCAATTGATATGGCTGCTTCAGCTGCAACTACTAACCAAGGTCATACTAAAATTAATACTGATGGTGAAATCTTAATTGACTACAAAGGTAGCACTGTTGGTGTTGCAAATGGAACTAATGACCAGCTTCTATTAACTCCTATTGTAAATGTAAATGGAACTCCTACATTGCTTGATGCAGCTCTAACTGCTGGTAGTAGTGGTAATATTGACTGGGCATGTTCTTCAGAAACTTCTACAACAGCAACAGCAAGATTCTCTGGTATTACATTTGGAACTTTATCTGCTCCTTTAAAAGCAAAATATGCTCCAGCAGAATGTCGTTAATCTAAAAATATAGATATGACATAATAAAGAAAGGGGGTTTTTTAACCCCCTTTCGTGTTTGTCTCCTTATAAAAAAATAACAATAATCAATTTAGGAAATTTGAAATGCTAAAACAAAAATTAAGAGCTTCTTTTATTCATTTTCTGGTTAGTTCATTTATTATCACAAATTTTTTATTCGTTATCTTTTTTATATGGTATCCCTCACCTTATGATGAAATTAATGGAATTAAGCACCTGTTGGTTGTATTGATAGGTGTTGATATTGTTCTAGGTCCTTTATTAACCTTTATTTTATATAAAAAAAATAAACCCAGTTTAAAATTTGATTTAAGCGTTATTATTACAATCCAGCTTATTGCATTGATTTATGGTATGCACGCAATTTATCAAGGGCATCCCGTTTATGTTGTCTATGCGGTTGATCGTTTTGAACTAATTCCTGCTAAAGATGCTCACCCAGAAAGAGCAAAATATGATGAATTTAAAGTGTCTACATTTTGGCGACCTAAGCTTGTATATGCAAAACTTCCAACAGATCGAGTAGAGCGAAATAAACTTTTATTTGAAACGGTATTTGAGGGTAAAGAGGATTTAGAAAGAAGACCTGAATATTATGAGCCAATAAGAAAATACACAGAAAATATTATTAAACGTGGTATTGATCCTGCTGTATTATTTTCAAATGAAGATAAAAAAAATAAATTAAAACAGTTTTTACAGAAAACAAATAAAACAGAAAAAGATTTTGCTTTTCTACCTCTCGTTGGTAAAGAAAAAGATATTGTTATCGCCGTAAATCGTAAAACAGGTGAGATTGCAGGTACTATTGATGTTTATCCTTGGTTGCAAGGTTAGCTAATCTTGACAACTTTACTGTAATCTTGCGATGCTCATACTACCGTCATAATTTCTAAGGATGATTAGCCCGTGTCCAGCAAACTTATTATTGCCCTAGATTTCCCTTCAGCAGAGCAAGCTTTGGCTTTTATCGAGCCTTTATCACCGGCTATTTGTAAGCTCAAAGTAGGGTTTGAGTTGTATGTTTCAGCAGGTTCTGATTTTGTTCACTCCCTAGTTGAGCGAGGGTTTGATGTATTTCTTGATCTTAAATTTCATGATATTCCCAATACGGTTGCTTCGGCTTGCCGGGCAGCTGCGAGGCTTGGTGTTTGGATGATTAATGTGCATGCTTCAGGTGGGGAGAAGATGATGCGAGCCGCACGGGAAGCATTGGGTGATTTTGAAAATCCACCTAAATTAATTGCGGTAACGGTATTGACTTCAATGGATCAATCACAATTGCAAGGAATTGGTTTAGATTTGCCGCCACAAGAGCAGGTGATTCGTTTGGCAAAACTTGCAAAACACTCTGGTTTGGATGGCGTTGTTTGCTCTGCACAGGAAGCTAAAATGTTGCGAAAAGCATTAGGTGATGATTTTTTGCTGGTTACACCGGGAATTCGCCCAAGTGGGGCAGATATTGGTGACCAAAGTCGAGTGATGACACCAGAAACAGCATTAAAATCAGGAGTAAATTATATGGTGGTAGGTCGTCCAATTACCCAATCGAAAAAACCTCAAACCATTATTAAGATGATTAATACTATAAGTAATTGAAGTATATTATTTTTTAATGAACTACGGTATGCAAAACAATATGGCGTTCAAAATAAACAGAATAGCCATCATAGTCCCAGCTGGTGATGCGTGGCCATTGGGGTTTTATAGGTCCTTTTGATTTGTGGATGTGCTTGGGCTTGCCGCATTGTTTGCGGACGGTTTTCATGGTTTGACCGCGTGTCGGAATATGTTGAGCTTTGCTGATTTGGGCATCAGGGCTTAAAGAAAGAATATCAGCCTGAGCAATGGGTAATAAAAACAATAAGCTAGATAATAGTAATAAACGAATTTTCATTATTATATTCTCGTAATTAAGTGCTATTGTATCGGATGATATAATTCGTGGCTTTCTATCGCTTTCACACTATGTTTTAATGCGTTGCTATGTTTAAACCACTTGATCTTTATATTGGCTTGCGTTACGCATATAAACGCAAAAACCAGCGAATTTCTCACGTCTCACTTGCCGCTGTATTGGGGACGATGATTGGTGTATTGGTGTTAATTACCATACTTTCCATTATGAACGGCTTTGAGCGTGAGTTACGAACAAGAATATTAGGCATGGTCGCTCATGTCACGGTTTCGGAGACAGACGGCTTGCTCGCTAACTGGCAAGTGATGCGTGATAAGCTTGCTAAAAAAGAGCATGTTGTCGGTGCAGCCCCTTATATTGAAAGTCAGATTATGATTACCTCAGATACCGCTGCACACGGGGTATTGCTACATGGTATTTCACCTGAGTATCAAGATCAGGTCAGCGATGTGGATAGCCACATGGAATATGGCTCATTGCAAGATTTGAAATCACGCGGCTATGGCATTGCGATTGGAGCGGAGTTGGCGGGTAAATTAAATGTTTATCCCGGTGACAAAATTACATTGATTACACCACAAATCCAGATTACCCCCGCAGGTTTATTGCCACGAATGAAGCGATTTACAGTAATCGCCATATTCCGTAAAGGCATGAAAGAATATGACAGCGGTGCAGCCTTTATTCATATTGAAGATGCCGCTCGTTTGCTAAAAACACGCAAGGAAGTGACGGGGATTCGTTTAAAATTGGATGATTTATTCGATGCGCCTGATTTTGCTCATCAGCTTGAGCAAGAGCTAGGCAAAGGCTACAAAGCAACCGACTGGGCAGAAGCGAATAAGGTCTTTTTCTCGGCAATTAATATGGAACATATTGCCATGTTCACTATTTTGTTCTTCATTGTACTGATTGCCTCGTTTTATATGTTAGCTGCCTTAATTATGCTCGTGACGGATAAGCGGGCAGATATTGCCATTCTGCGAACATTGGGCATGTCATCGACAACTATCCGCAATGTTTTTATGATTCAAGGGAGTTTATTAGGCATTATTGGAACCTTATTAGGTGTGCTTTTAGGGATTACGTTGGCAGTGAATTTAGAAACCCTGATTCCTAGCATTGAGGATTATTTTGGTTTTAAAATTTTCCCGCCGGATTTATTTTATATTTCCTATGTACCCTCTGATCTACGAGCTAGTAATGTTTGGGTAATTGCTCTTGGCTCCATCGCCTTGTCAATATTAGCAACAATTCCCGCCTCCATCCGTGCTGCATCCATTGAACCTGTTGAGGCATTGCGTTATGACTAATAACAATAAACTCAGTCGCTTTTTAGAATGGTCAATCGGTTGGCGATATACGCGAGCCCAACGAAACAATCGCATGGTATCATTTATCTCCCTCGCTTCCATTATTGGCATTGCTTTGGGCGTAATTGTATTGATTGTCGTGCTATCGGTGATGAATGGTTTTGAAAATGCCATGCGTGATCGCATTCTCAGCATGATTCCTCATTTAACAATCACGGAAGAAGGCAATAAGCTATATGACTGGAAAAATGAAAAAGAAAAACTGGAAATTTTCCCCGGTGTGCAAGGCATTGCCCCCTATATTTATGAGCAATTAATGTTCAGCAAAGGCGATATTGCCAATGGCGTGAGTTTGTATGGCATTGATCCTGTGCTAGAAAAACAAGTCAGCTATGTCGCCAGTCATATCACTAAAGGCAGTTTTGATAAGCTTAAAGCGGGTGAACATGGCATTATTTTAGGTGAGACACTGGCAAAGAATTTAGGGGTTGATGTTGGGGATAATATTGTTGCTCTTAACCCTGTTTCAAATGCCGAAGCAGGGCAGCAAAGCCTGCCAGAGCTTAAACGCTTTAACGTTGTGGGCTTATTCAAAGTGGATATGCAGCAATATGATGTGAGCTATGCGTATGCCAATATTAATGATATAGCGGAAATGTTTGATATGGGGGATGCTGTCTCAGGCTTGCGAATAAAATTATCAGACCCTTATCAATCCCGTGATATTGCTTATTTTATTTATGATAATAGCGATACAGAATATTGGATTGGCGATTGGACGCAAGAATATTCCAATGAATTTACCGCCATTAAAATGCAAAAAACCATGTTATTTATGATTTTAGTGATGATTGTTTTGGTCGCTGTTTTTAATCTGTTATCAACCTTATCCATGATCGTGCATGACAAACAATCAGATATTGCCATTTTACGCACGCTAGGTTTAACGCCGAAACGACTCATGGGCGTTTTTATGGTGCAAGGAACCATTATCGGCTTATTTGGAACCTTATTAGGAACCACTTTAGGCTTATTGATTGCTTTCAATGTAGAAAATATTGTGCCAATCATTGAAAAAGCCTTTAATCATCATTTCATCAACCCCGAAATTTATGGTATCAGCGAAGTTGTCGCCACGATTAATGCAAGTGATGTCGTATTAATTGCAGGCACAGCACTGCTACTATCTATGCTTGCCACACTTTACCCAGCATGGAAAGCCTCAACAGTACAGCCAGCGGAAGCACTACGTTATGAATAATTCACAAACTATTATCCAATGCCGCGATTTACGCAAACGCTATACCGAAGGAGACCTTGATGTTGAAGTGCTAAAAGGCATTAATTTAGACATCAAAGAAGGTGATAAAATTGCCATCGTCGGTTCATCAGGCAGCGGTAAAAGTACCTTGCTACACTTGCTCGGCAGCCTAGATTTACCCAGCTCAGGCACAGTTTCCATCGCAGGCAAAGATGTTAGCTCCCTATCGGATGCGGATAGAGGTTTGTTACGGAATAAATCACTCGGTTTTATTTATCAATTCCATCACTTACTCCCAGAATTTACCGCATTAGAAAATGTTGCCATGCCATTATTAATTGGCAAATACAATGTCAAAGAAGCCAGCAAATTAGCAAGCAAAATGCTGGAGTGGGTCGGTCTTGCTAAACGACTTGATCACAAACCCGGTCAACTATCAGGCGGCGAAAGACAACGAGCCGCCATCGCCCGAGCCTTAGTCACTCACCCCAAAGCCGTATTAGCCGACGAACCCACAGGCAACCTCGACCACAAAACCGCCAATAAAATCTTCGACCTCATGCAAGAACTCAACACCGAAATGGGAACCGCCTTTGTCGTCGTCACCCACGATTTAGAACTCGCCCAAAAAATGGATCAAGCGTATTCATTGATTGATGGGGTTTTGAGTGAGTAAATTTATTTGCAACTGTTTTACCTAGCAGTAAAGGTACCAAACCCAAACTCATCAATGGCTTATCATCTTTGTATATAAATTGAACGGAGTAGTTACGATTCGATTGGATATAGATCAAGACAATACCTATAAAGTAGATTGCCTTGTTTATAACATGGTTTTCTTGGGATATTCGGGATATTTATGACAAGCTATTGGTTGCTAGACCCTATTAAAACTTATGTTGATATTGATGAAGATGATCTGCTGGAAATCTATCAATTAGCGACAAAGCGGCGTGTTAATAGTTAGTGGCTAATAAATGGAAGTGTGGCTTTTAGCCTTGTCCGAATGAAAAATTACTATTGTGATACCCACCCACTGTAACCTACAAGTTATGGCTAGGTTTATTTTTCTCCAAATAATTCCAAGGGTTAAATAACTCTACCGTACTGTTTTCCATAAAGGGGAGGCTTTCTATTAAAAAAGGTAGTGTCCCTTT
>JALWYT010000098.1 GCA_026992705.1 Thiotrichaceae bacterium | reverse complement strand
GTCTAACATTGTGACGATGCCATAAGGGCGTAGGTCAAAATGTTCACGGACTAGATTGACAATTTGCTCATCAGCAATTTTGCCTGTGCCAAACGTATCAATGCTGATAGAAGTTGGCTCTGCAACACCAATCGCATAGGAAATTTGGATTTCACAACGGTCAGCTAAACCTGCTGCGACGATGTTCTTTGCAACATAGCGTCCTGCGTAGGCTGCTGAGCGGTCAACTTTTGAGGGGTCTTTGCCTGAGAAAGCTCCACCACCGTGACGTGCCATGCCACCGTAAGTATCAACAATGATTTTACGCCCTGTTAAACCGCAATCACCGACAGGACCACCGATAACGAATTTGCCTGTTGGGTTGATGTGGTATTGGGTGTTCTCATTTAGCCATTCCGCGGGAAGCACAGGCTTAATGATTTCTTCCATTACCGCTTCTTGCAAATCAGATAGGCTAATATCTTCATCATGTTGAGTGGATAAAACAACCGCATCAATGCCGACTGGCTTGTGATTTTCATATTGGAAGGTCAGCTGTGATTTGGCATCAGGACGTAACCAAGGTAGTTTGCCTGATTTACGTACTTCAGCCTGCTTACGGACTAGGCGGTGTGAATAGTCAATCGGGGCAGGCATAAAGGTATCGGTTTCATTAGAGGCATAGCCAAACATTAAACCTTGGTCGCCTGCTCCTTGAGCTTCTTTTTCTTCACGGTCAACACCTTGAGCTATATCAGGGGATTGTTGACCCAGTGCATTTAACACCGCACAACTTGAACCATCGAAGCCAACCTCTGAGCTGTTGTAGCCAATACCATTAACGGTTTTACGCACAACGGCTTCATAATCAATGTTTGCGGATGTGGTAATTTCCCCTGCGAGTACAACCATGCCTGTTTTTACTAAAGTCTCACAGGCAACTCGTGCATTAGGGTCTTGTTCGATAATTGCATCCAATACGGCGTCAGAAATTTGATCTGACATTTTATCTGGATGCCCTTCTGAAACGGATTCTGAGGTAAATAAGTAACTCTCAGCCATTCTTCTCTCCTTAAAAAATTATGACTGAGCGTCGTTATTGTGTGGAATAGCTGTTTGAGCCTGAGCTACGTCCGTAGCCTGCAACGCTCCTCAAACAACGTGCATGGAGTCTAATAAAGTTTTTTTGAAAATGCAAAGCTCTCACGAAGAAATGATGTGTTTTACAGGTTTAGAGGTCAGTAACACTGTCGCCAAGATTGTCTACCTAATGGTCGGCTGGATTTTCTGCCGACATATTGTACGCCAGTGTTTTTATTGTCATTCTCTAACGAGTCTTGTGCTTCGAGTGTTGATGTGCCTGAGATAACAACAACGTCTTTTCCTTGAACGCCGAGTATTCTTGGTGGGGCGGGAACGCCAACGTCTAGTTTGATGCCTGAGACGGGTACGGAGACACTTTCACCATCAATGACTACTGTTTTTTTATCGTTATTATTAAATTGACCATCGCCATTAATATCGTAAACAGGTATTTTTGTTCGGCTGCCTTGCATGGCATCCACTTCCATTAGATAACCGTCACCACCCGATGAACAAGCATCAGCCGTTGGTCGCATGGTTGAGAAGACAATACGACCATCTTTTAAGCGAGCTCGGTTAATCATTCTTTCACCTTCATTGGAGTCAGAAAAGTCAACTTTAAAGTCGATTGCCCAGCCAAAACCCCGGTCACTGTCTCCCCATTTAATAATGTCATCATCCAGTCTTGTTGTATAACCAGCTTGATTGTATAAATCAGAGTGACTTTGTGTGGGGTCTGTTGCAGCAGATATTATGCGGTAGATGAATTGCTTTGTTTTGTCATTAATAACTTTTGTTTCAACCACTTCTGTTAAAATCTTGCGTTCTTGCAAGTCTGCTCGTGTAAGTGGCTGAGTTTGACTGCCGTCGTTTTTATCCCAAATTGCGTACATGGTTTGAGTAATTTGGTTTTCCCGTGTGTTGTCTTTATTTTCAAGGTATTTTCCTGTGCCGAAATAAATCATCATGCCAGGTTGGGTGCGGTGTCTGCCAACTTCAGGGCGTACGGTAATGGGCTGTGGTTCTCCTGTGTATTTATCCGTTGCTTTGAATAATAATTGTGGGTTTGTTGCTGATTGCCATTTGTTCAATGTATCTTGTGGCGTGCAAGTATCAACCGGTTCGCAGTGGGTTAAATCAAATTTCCATAGGTTGCCGCGTAAATCTCCCGCATAAACATAATCAACGATTTGATCATTATTAATATCAACAGGAGCAACAGACGCCAAGCCATTTGGTGCATCAACATCACCGACACCCGTATCAATTTTAATAAAGTTATCATCTTCTAGTTCGTGAATAAATAATACAGCATGTCCTGTGGTGCTTACTCGCCCATCGGGAGTGGTATTATTGTAGCCATTGCCAAAGATTGCCGCCCAGCGTCCGTGATGTAGTTTTACGATATTGGGTTCGCTGTAGCTGTAGCCCATATCACTATCTTCGTAATCTGAAAACTCCCACAGTATTTTTTGTGTTAATAATTCTGGTGTATTTAAATTAGGGTCGGTGACATCAATCGCATAAATCCCCTGCCCACCTGCTCTAAGACCGCCTGTTAATATGGTATGCCAATTGTTCCCATAAAACGCATCAACAACGATTGGTGAACCATCAACAAAATATTCATGTACATAAGCAGGAGATGCTAGCCGTGAAATATGATTAAAGACTATACTAGGAATATAGGCAAACTGTTCTACCCCCGTGTCTGCATTAAAGGCATGTAACATACCATCATTGGCACCAACGTATAACATGGCTTGACGGTCTTTATAATTTTCCTTAAATTCTGAATATTTCTTTGTTTCTAGTGAATCAGGATAGGGATAGTTTGGTATCTTCACATAAGCTGGTTCAGAATGAATAATGTCCCCAAGTAAGCTATTACGATAGCGAAAATGGTACCCTGCCCCTATATTGCTGTCATCACCTCGTAAATAATTAACAATAGCCTCGCCTTTGGCATTACATTCTGGAATTGATAAAGGACAATTGTGACCTACAATTTGTATTTTTTGATTATCAGTTAATTCTGACCATAAAAATGATACAGCTGGTGGCACAACATCATCATGACGTTTATAGGTAACAATATTACGGCGAGTATGTGATGGTATTGGAGTCTCTGCATCTGGTGCAGGATTTTTTATCGACCACTTTGGCGTAGAGTTCATTTCTCCATTTGATGCAAAATCATAGGCTTTTATATCGCCTGTCCAATCGGTACTATTAAATGACGTTAAATAGGCAGTGGTGGTTGAAGTTAGGCTTTGACTACTAATTGAAATAGGCGTTAAAGACGCTTCACTGCGGATAATATCGGATAAAATTGCGTGCATGGCTTCTTCTAATTCCACTTGATTAGCGGCGTTGTAGGCATAATTCGTGCCACCACTATCTGCAATATTATTAAGCTGGTTCGGATTAGTACCAAAGGGTAAGGCAAAGCCGACAACATAGGTTTTAATACCTGCGGCTTTTAGCTCTTGTGCGGCTGTTGCGACTTTACTAATAGAATTATCTGGGCTGCCGTCTTCTGCAACAGAAGGCAAACCATCTGTTACTAAAATCACATAGTTTTTATTACAGGATTCTGGCAAAGCATTGCAGACGGCGGTACTATAACCTTCTGATGGGTTGGCATTTTTACTAAAATAATCCTTTGCACTTTTTAACACACCTTCTAACGGGGTCAATCCTGCATTTTGTAACGGAAAATTGGGATCAGTGGGCTTATTCTGTGCAAACTGTGATGTGCCAAGTTTAGTATCCAATTTATTTTTCTGGACAGCATCAACAGGGGCAATCGGCACATGCAAATAACCTCGTCCGGGTGAGCGATTGGAGTACCAAGATTTACCAACATGACTCCAATGCAGAAAACGACCAAAATCATAAATCCCTCTGGCTAAATCACTATCGGTTGGAGACAGTTTAATACGGAATTTATAATCTGAGTAACCTGCAGCAACTTCACTGGCTTTATTTCCCCAGAGCGGCAAATCATCTGATGTTCCAATTTTTGTTGAAAAACAGCGATATTTATCCCAAGGACCTGTCTCAGCATCCTCATTTGTGTGAAATGCTTTAGCCGTGGGAGAATAGCAAAATGCAATCCCTTGATTCGAGTCAGTATAAAATGGGGCAGCAAGGTTATAGTAAAAATAATGCGTGGGATCCGTTGGATTTTGAAATTCGAATTTTTTAGTTGAGCTGGCTAATGCCCCTGTCCAATTCGGGTCAAAATTGCTGGGTGAATAAGAAATATCAATAAACGCATTATGCACTTCCATAGGCTTTACTGCATTAGCTCCTGTGGTGTATTGCTTATATGCCATCAAGCCGATATTTAATTTGTCTTGGTTCTGATTGATTATTGTTTTTAGCACTTGCCTTGCTTGCTCAGATTTACTTCCAGCATTAGTACTACCACCATCATAAACTGAAGTATTTGGATCATCAGGCAAAATTGCACCATGCTCATCTTCATCCATACTGTTTGAATTATCTAAAATCAATAATACATTGGGTTTTCTCGGTGTTGACATAAAAATAGGAACATTACTTAATTCCAATAATTCAGCCTGTGATTGCAGACTGCTAAGAAAGCCCATCACACCGATAAATATTGCTATTATTGTCTTTCTTATATTGATATTCATGATGATTGATTAATAGCGTTTGGTAAAAGTTGTTTGCAAAATAACCTTTGCTGTGCTGGTACCACCACTACCCTTTGCTGTAATACGATAAAAATTACGACCTACTTTATCTCTTTGTTGTCCTCTTACTAGGGAGTCCTGTACATATTCTAAATCTTCAATAATATATTGAGGGGGTGAACTCGCACCTGTAAAGCTTGATATATTAGCTTCTATTTGCCACCAATCATCATTACGTACTAAACACCATGCCTCTGTATCATTTTCATTCTCTGCTGCACCATTAGGAAGAACCTTTGTTCCATCTTCTAAAGTATTAGTAGGCTCAACTTGTTGATTAATGAGTTTATTTTCTGCCTCCCGTAAGGCGGCTTCGGCAGCTTCCAAAGCAATGAAATGATCTTTTTGATTAGCAATAATTTTTTCATCAATCAATATACCACCAATATTGCTACTTACTGCAAGTGCTAAAACAAAAATAAGTATTAATGATGTGATTAGAACTAGACCGTATTGCTTATTTTTTATTATCATTTTTATGGTAACCTATTTCTAAGGTTGATAGCAGCACTTAATTCATACTCCATCGCGGTTCCATCAGCTCGCATAATAGCTGTACCATTGTCATTAAAACCTGCTGCTCTTACGGTAACCGTGACAACTAAAACATTATCCCACCAATTATTATTTTGTACTTGATCAGCAGTATAATAATTATCGGTGGATAAATCGCCGTCTTCATCAACGCCATATTGAATTTGTAAATCGGTGATACCAGAGACCACTTCTTCCGCTCTTCTTGTACTATTTTTCTTATATAATGACCGCACACCCTCTGAATTATCCGCAATATAATAAGTTACAGAGTACAGCGTCATAAGTTTAGCCGTAGTTGGGTATTGTTTACCTAAGTCTGTTGTCGCATTACCTGCATATTTTGTCTCTAAAGTGTCAGTAGTATGTTGTATAATTTGACTTCCTGTCGTTGCATTGGTTTTCTGAAAAATACTGCTTTGCTCACAGTCAGTAATTAATAAATAATCATATTGTTTAACACCATTATCTGGAGTTATTTTGACATTCGCCGTTGCACTTGTATGTTCCACAACATTAAATTCACGACGTGCAGCATGGCGGATGGTAATAGTATCCCCCCAAGTTGCTGCACTTAAGGTGTTATCGAGTGCAGGCTGCCATGTTCGTGGAGTCGCGGAAGTGCTGTCATAGCTAAATTCACTGCCATATAGCCCTTGTGAAAAATTCCAGCGAAAATCATCTTGTGGAGCATTGAGTGCATTAATTAGTGTGCTTTCATCCCAACGAGTTGTACAGCCGAAAAAACCTGCCATTTGTACATCTGCCTTGATCATATCAATCGCAAATTTTGCATTTTCACGAACAGTATTTAATTCACTTTGTACACGTTGTGTCTTTTTTGCTGTTTCAAAAAAGTACAATGTTGTCCCCACAATAAAAATACCTAAGCTCACTGCAATAAGTAGTTCTAATAAGCTATAGCCTCCTGTTTGTTTTACCTTGATCATCTTCTTTTTTTATAATTGACTCATAACAGCAAACGTAGAGTCTGGCATTTCAACGTTTAAGTCTTGATGAATTGGACTCCAAAATATTTGAATAGTACATTGAGCCGTTGCATCACATTGAATCGAACCTTCACCACCGGGCAATAAAGTAGCTAGTTTATTTTTCCAAGCAGTCAGTTCGTTGTTTACTACTTGCCCTCGATTATCATCATTAATTGGACTCTCTGAACGAGTGATATTGTAATTTCCAGCCATTACACCTGCACGGTTTGCACGCATTTTTTCTAAAATATCCATGCTTTGTAAATTGGCAATATTTTGTAAGTTAGCACTCTGTCCTGTTTGCATACCATTTATCTGCATCAATGCTAAACTCAACATAGCAAATGAAAAAATGAATGTAGTGACAAGTACCTCTAATAAGCTAAAACCTTTATTTTTATTAATCATGATACTGGGCAAGTAATGTGATTAGTTGAACTAGCAGTTTCAATACGAAATCTACCTGTGCGTATCAGTACAAGTTTTTTTGCGTAGTCGTTTGCTACTCGATTATCGCATAAAACAATTGAACCATTTAAACTCGGTACTATTCGTCCGTTCGGTAAATAAGTCACACCTTGTGTAAACTGTGTTCCTTTTAACACTAAATTATTAGGTAATGTTTCATGGACATAAACAATATCTTCATTTGTATCAACCGTTTGATCATTATCTTTATCATCAAACACTATCCAGCCCTGCTCCCAAGTCCCTGATGTAGCACAGCTTGCCCCATCCGCACTTGGGCAAACTCGCACAGGTGAACTACGCTTTATTGCCTCACTTTTCGCCAAATACAATGTGGCAGCAAATTCATTAATATAAGAACTAAGTCGATTATTTTTAATCATCACTGTCAAATGAGGTGCTGCAATAGCGAGTAAAACGGTGGTGATACCGACTGTGATAATAGCTTCAACTAGCGTAAAGCCTTGTTGTTTAATTTTAACGTGCTGATTGTGCATTATGATTTATAATTTTCATTAATAACGATATTTTTTCGCTAATTTGATGTAATCAGAACGGTTTTGGAT
>JALWYT010000097.1 GCA_026992705.1 Thiotrichaceae bacterium | reverse complement strand
CCTCGTCCATTATCCGCGATGGTGAGAATAACTTGGTTGTTGTCTTGTTTGCTGCTAAGGCAAACACAATTATTTTCTTTTTCAGGTAGTGCTTCTAGGGCATTTTTAACGAGATTGACTAACAGTTGTCTAAAACGATTTGTATCTAATAAAATTTCAGGAATCTGCTGAACATCTACAGTGATTATAGCATTTTTGGGGTTAACACGGTATAGCTCACCAATTTCTACTAATAACTCATTGAGCTGTGCTTTTTGAAAGTTTAAGGCAGGTGCACGAGCATATTCACTAAAAGCATTGACCATGCTTTGCATATTGTTAACTTGATTGCTGATAGTGGATGTCATACGTTTAACAAAGGCTTTATTTTTTTCATCCAGTATTGGCGTGAGTTTATGTGATAAGCGTTCTGCGGAGAGTTGTATTGGCGTAAGTGGATTTTTGATTTCATGAGCAAGGCGACGAGCGACCTCACTCCATGCAGCGTCATGCTCGGCTTGGATTAATTCAGTCACTTCATCAATGACGATTACATAGCCTTGGGCTTTGCCTGCTTCAGAGGTCAGCATTGCTCCTTTACAAATCAGTACTTGTTTGTGTCCACTGTCTTCATGTAAGCTAATATCACATTGCCATTCTTTTGATTGTTGCTGTAAATGAGGCGAGATAACATCCAATAATGGGCAAAGTTCTGGAGCTGTTTTGCGGATGCTTGCTAGTGGTTTGCTGAGATAGGTTCTGGTGGACAAGCCTAGCATTTGTTCGGTCGCTGAGTTGATACGACGGATGATTAGCTTTTCGTCCAGTGTAATAACGCTGGAGGTAATATGTTCCATAACGGCATTGAGATAATCATGCTGTCGCTGTACTTGTTGCTGGCTGATTTCACGTTCTCGGCGGGCTTCGTATAAACGTGAGGTCATAGTGTTGAATGAGCGGGCTAGCAAGCTGAAATCATCGCGATCTGAAACAGGGAGTTTTTTGTTTAAATCACCCGATGCAACCGCCATTGTACCTTCTACTAGCGTTCTTACAGGGCGAGTTAGACGACGGGAAAAGACAAAAGCCGCCCAAACAGAAAAGAGTACGGTGACAATTAAAATCACTAATAGAACAAAGCGAAAACTTCGTTTGATAGCTTCTCGTTGCTTATTAAACTTTTTATACTCTTGACGAGCAGATTCCACACTATCCGTTAAAATATCAACGTATTCATTGGATGGAATGAGTGCAGTTAGTACTATGGTATGTCCCATTTTTAAGTCTTCACCAACTTTCACCGCAATACGATAAAAATTATGTTCGTCAATAGGTTCTAGTTGATAATAGCTATCTTGATAACGTAGTGCATTAAACAAGGCTTGAGCAGGTGAATGTGGAATTAATTTATCATTTGCTGCAATACTAACAGCAGCAAGTACTTGTTTCTCATCTAATAAGACCAATTCTTCAGCATTAAGTAGTTGACGTTTTTTTTCCAAAAATTCAACTAATTGCCAATCTTTAACATTAGCTATTTCATTTGCAATAGCTTTTAAGTGTAATAAACTTTGTTTATGTTGTAGTTTTAGTGAAAGTCCACTAAGTTCAATAGAATCACCTAAAGAGGTTTCAATATTAGTATCAAAGTAACTGTCAATTCGATCACCAATAAAGCTTAATGAAAAATAGGTAACAATTAGTACAGGAATAAGCGTAATAATGATAAAACCTGTTAGCAGGCGAATGGTAAAGCGTGAGCCTGCTGCTCTTGCTCGTAATTGTTGCAAGACCTGGACTAAATTCCATAATACCAATATGGATAGCAATGTAACTAAGCCAAAGTACAGCGGTAATAGCCAGGCATCAAATTTATCGAGCTTGTCGGGATTGTGCATGGCTAGATTTAGCATCCACAATGAAATGGCTAATACCAGTGCAACGAGGATGATCGGCAGAGTCCGCAGGAAATGTTTTTTTGTTTTTGCCGTAAACATTAGGGTAGTGACCAAGTAACGCCTGATTTTTCTATTTTGTATTTATTGACAAAAAGAGAATGGATTTTCATGGGAAATTTAAACGTATCAGGTTTGATGCTTACATAGATTTCAATTTTATATTTACCATTATCAATTTGTTTAGGTAATTTAGGTAAATGGTAAGTTCGTAAGGTTCCCAATTTACGTAATGCGGTATTTAAGCTTTTAAAATTCCAATGTTCGTTAGTATCCATTTGAATAACTTGATAGTGATGACTTAAAGCATGATATTGCAATTTTGTAGTAATTTTCCTAATTGTCTTTTTTTTATCACGCCACCATGATCGAGATTTCACCAAGCGAATATCAATCTCGTTGATAATACTAATCCCATCCCTTAATCCATCTCGTAGATAATCAGATAGTTCGTAGCGTAATACCGCATTAAGAATATAGCTACGTTCGCCTGCTTCTTTAATACTCAATGATTCAACACTGATTCGACCTTTATCAGCATACACCGATGGAGTAAATAACAAGATAAAGCTAGTCAACAAAATCACTAGGTTTGATTTTATTGTAATTATTAATCGTATTAATGTATTCGCAAAAATCGCCATTAGTGTTGTTTTTCCAATAAGGCGTAATAAAAACCATCCATGTTGTCTTGTCCTGTGAGTATTTGCCGACCATATTGGCAAGCGTTACCCCAATTTGCTTCTATCATACAAAGTTTTGCATCTTTTTGTTGTGTTAAAAATTCTGCAATTTGCATTTCATTTTCTTCAGGGAGTATAGAACAGGTCGCATAAAGCAGTTTGCCACCCGTTTTTAATAATGCCCATAAGGATTTAAGAATATGTGCCTGAGTTTGTTGCAAGGCGGCAATATCACTTTCTTGGCGTAGGATTTTAATATCAGGATGACGACGAATAACCCCCGTTGCTGAACAGGGGGCATCTAATAAAATACGGTCAAATAATCCGTCATCCCACCATGTTTCGACATTCGCAACATCTGCGGTGATAAGCTTTGCCGTTTGCCCTAAGCGTTGTAGATTTTGCTCAACATATTTGAGACGCTGGGGTTTATGATCAACAGCGATTAATTCAAGCGAGCCTGCGGTTTCAAGAATATGCCCTGTTTTGCCGCCGGGTGCAGCACAAGCATCAAGCACTCGCATCCCGTTTTGGCAAGCTAATAAACCCGCCGCAAGTTGGGCGGCACTGTCTTGAACCGAAACTGCACCTGATTCAAATTCAGGTAATTCATAAACATTGACAGGCTGCTCTAATTGAATCGCCGTATTGACTGGCTCAACTTTGTGGGCAGGAATATTAACAGCAGCAAGCTTCTGCAAATATTCATCGCGTGAATAGCGTTTCAGATTGACTCGCAACGTCATGGGAGCTTTTTGATTACTGGCTTGGCTGATTTGCTTCCAGTCATCTCGCCATGCTTGTTTGATACGGCGGATTAACCAGATTGGCAAGGCGTGAACGCTGACTTTTTTAGCATGATTGAGTAGCTTGTCTTTATCGCGTAGAAAATGACGCAAAATACCATTGATTAAGGCTCGGCTCCATTTTTTCTTTAGCTTTTTGGTTACCGCAACGGTTTCATTAACCGCCGCATGATCAGGTGTGCGTTGGAAAATTAATTGGTACAAGCCGATGCGAAGCAGGCATTCAATGTCTTTGTCTTTATGCTTGAGTGGCTTAACTAAGAGCTGATCCAGCAAGGCATTAATCAGCTCAAAATGCCGCAAACTGCCAAAGCAGAGGTCTTGAATAAAGGCTTTGTCATCGGACTTTTGCACAGGCTCAGCTTGTAAAACATCCGATAAGGATTCACCCTGATAAATCACGCGTAATAAGGAAAGTGTTGCAATATGGCGGGGGTTAGAGCCTAGCATGGTTTAATTGGGAAACGTCTCAGACAATAAAGAACGAGCATTGAGGAAATCGCTCGCTGCCAGTTTCTTACCCCCCGGCATTTGTAAGCGAGTAATGCGTACCGCCCCCTCCCCTGCAGCAATATCAATACCTGCCTTGCTTTCATGGATAACGTCACCTGCTGCGGCTTGGCTAGTGTTATCAATCACTTGAGAGGCAAGGAGTTTTAATGGCTTACCGCGATATAGGGTATAAGCCGTTGGCCACGCATCAAAAGCACGAATTAAACAATCAATTTCTTTGGCGGGTTTTGTCCAATCAATTTCACCCTCAGCTTTGCTGAGTTTATGGGCATAAGTCGCTAAATTATCATCTTGTACTTCAGGCTGGAGTTCATTATTTAATAGCTGCTCAATAACGGTCATCAAGCCTTTGGCTCCAGCCTCTGCGAGCTTGTCGTGGATGCTCTGCCCGCCATCATTTGCTGTAATCGGCAGGTGGATTTTATGCAGCATGTCGCCCGTGTCTAAGCCTGCTGCCATTTGCATAATCGTTACCCCTGTTTCAGTATCACCTGCTTGTATTGCCCGCTGAATCGGTGCAGCTCCACGCCAACGGGGTAATAATGAGGCGTGAATATTCAAACAGCCATAAATGGGAATATCTAAAACAGCTTGCGGCAAAATCAAACTGTAAGCAGCAACCACCATTAAATCAGGCTGATATTCTTTGAGTGTTTGCTGGGCTTCGTCGGTTTTTAAGGTAGTGGTTTGCTCAACAGGAATATCGTGGTCAACTGCAAGCTGTTTTACAGGTCCAAAACGAATTTTCCGACCACGCCCCGCAGGACGATCAGGTTGCGTATAAACCGCGACGACTTCATGCTCAGAATCAATTAATGCTTGTAAAGCAGGCACGGAAAAATCAGGTGTGCCTGCGTAAATAATTTTTAGTTTTTTGGACATTGTTAGAATTTGTAATAAGTTTCGTTTAAGTATTTTACAATTTTTGCTTCATCCTCAGGGAAAAGTTGCGTATTGAGCTGCGTTTCACACATTCGGACTTGCTTGGTTAAACCATCTAACGAGGTAATTTTACGATCGGCTCGGGTATAGACTTCAGAATAATGGCAACGGGTACAGTGTATCTTAACGAGGCTTTCACCTGTATGTTCATTACCTTTAGCTTGTGTTTTCTCTTTCTCTGGAGCTTGTTGGGTTGTAGTAGGGGTAGTTTCGGTTATCGGCTTTGTTTGGTTCGATATATCTGTTTTATCACCACAACCCGTAAGTAACAGGGTGCTTACAAATAGGCTTAAAAGTTGCTTTTTCATTTTATTGTATCCTTAATATTAATCAATAATAGACTCACCAAGCATTAAATCATCAATGCTTTCACGTTTGCGAATAACGTGAATATTACTGCCATCGACCAATATTTCAACAACCCTAGGGCGTGAATTGTAATTGGATGACATGGTAAAACCATAAGCTCCCGATGAACGCACTGCTAGTAAATCGCCTGCTTGTATGGCTAATTCGCGTTCTTTGCCGAGAAAGTCGCCTGTTTCACAGATAGGACCGACAATATCATAAACCTGCTTCTCAGCCGTTGAGTGTTTATTAACGGGAATAATATTTTGCCATGCTTGATAAAGCGAAGGGCGAACGAGATCATTCATCGCGGCATCAACAATGGCGAAGTTTTTATGCTCATGGTGTTTTAGGTATTCCACTTCTGTTACTAAAATACCCGCATTAGCAGCAATCGCCCGCCCCGGTTCAATAATAATTTCGTAGTCTTTTAGTTTGTCATTAGCAAATAAACGCTCGGTGTAATCAGAAGGCAGAGGCGGCGTTTCATCTTTATATTGCACACCTAAGCCACCGCCAATATCCAAATGTCGGATGTTTATGCCTTGGGCTTTTAATTTATCCGCCAATAGCAAAATACGCTCAAGGGCATCAATAAAGGGTTCGACTTCCGTTAGTTGTGAGCCGATATGACAATCAATGCCAATCACATCGAGATGTTGCATTGCGTGAGCTTTTAGGTAGATGGTTTCAGCAGCATCGTAGCTAATACCAAATTTATTATCCTTTAAGCCGGTTGAAATATAAGGATGTGTTTTGGCATCGACATCGGGATTCACGCGGATAGAAACAGGGGCAGTTTTTCCCATTTCACCAGCGACTTGATTAAGCCGTTCAAGCTCAGCTTCAGATTCGACATTAAAGCAGTGAATGCCTAACTGTAATGCTCGCTGCATTTCATTAGCTTTTTTCCCTACACCAGAGAAAACGATTTTACTGGGGTCGCCGCCTGCTCGTATCACTCGCTCAATTTCACCAATTGAGACCACATCAAAGCCTGAGCCAAGTTTGGCAAAAAGGTTTAGAATACCGATATTGGAATTGGCTTTAACCGCATAGCAAACAAGGTGTGGCTGCTTGCCAAAGGCATCATTAAAAGCGTGCCAATGGCGTTCTAATGTCGCTCGTGAATAAATATAGCAAGGCGTGCCATAATCATTTGCAATATCTGCAACCGCAATATCTTCCGAGTAAAGCTGGTCGCCTTTGTAGTCAAAATAATCCATTGTTATTCTCTGGCTGATTCTTTAATTTTATCTTCTGATTGCTTTTGTGGTTTCTCGTGCTTGGCTTTATCGTCATCAGGAAGATATAAAGACCCTTTAACGCCACAACCGCTGACAGTGAAGAGTGTCATAATAGAAAAAACAAAGATAATGGCAATCAATAGCCATTGTGCCCAGCATTTACACATGATATCGCCTTGTTGAAATGTAATAAGATAATAATCGTTAAATAGCAAAGGTAATCAATCACTCATTACCTTTACATATAAATCGCCTGCAAGTATAAGCGTTTATCTATTACGACAACAATATGTAATTATTCTGAACTGTTCAATAAATGCTAAGTCTGAGTGAATACAGCATACAAAAATGCTGTGTAATAGCTTCTAAAGTTGATTCAGAAAATTACCCTATCAGCTACGCCATTATCACCTCACTGACAACTTTAGAAGCTATTTTTATGCTAACAATGGATGTTGGTTATGGGTATTCTCATTTTTGCGGTAGGATATTAAATACCGTTTTTCTGACAAAATGAGATGTTATGAAACAGTTATCACAAAAAGCACAAGGAATGGTGTCATTGGATATGGAAATAATCGAAACTTCCCCCGAGGTAGATCGTGTCGTTATCTGGCTTCATGGACTAGGAGCCGATGGTCATGATTTTGTCCCAATTGTCCCTGAGTTGGACTTACCGAAACAAGCAAATATTCGCTTTATCTTCCCACATGCCCCGACTCGCCCCGTTACAATTAATGGCGGTTATGAAATGCGAGCATGGTATGACATCTTATCAATGAATCTTGATGATGATATTTCAAGCAAGCAAGAAGATGTTTTAGCATCGGTGCAAATGATCAATAAAATTATTGAGCAACAACTCGAGCTAGGCATTGA
>JALWYT010000096.1 GCA_026992705.1 Thiotrichaceae bacterium | reverse complement strand
GAAAAATACAGGGAATATGATAAACACCCATGAAATTCATTAATCTTTAACTTTATTCCACTTACTTCCCTATTTTAGTTTTATATGAATCATAAATCTGTATCAATATTTATTGGTGTTCATATAAACCAAATTTTAAAACATGGTACTTATTTCAATGAAAAAGATATTACTTAGCTTATTCACAATAATAGCATTATTAATGCTGTCAGTGGTTTCAATACAAATTAATACGGTAGAAGCTGCTTCTTCCCGCCATTCTCATAGTAAATCTCATCAACACAAAAAATCCCAATATAAACACCATCATCGTTCAAAGAAGCGAAAATCCAAAAAACGCCGTAAAGGTAGGGGGGGGTGTCAAACATTAAGTAGTGCTACATTACATCGTAAAGCACGCCCTTATAATGACAGCATTCATAGTGCAGCAAAAAAATATGGTATTAATGCTAATCTAATCAAAGCAATTATTACCATTGAAAGTTGCTTTAAAAGTCGAGCAAGGGGCTCACTAGGTGAAAAAGGATTAATGCAATTAATGCCACAAACAGCCCGTCGTCTTAATGTGAAAAATGGCTATAACCCTTATCAAAATGTACATGGTGGTTCAAAGTACCTACGTTATTTATTGAATCGTTATAATGGAAATATGACGAAAGCCATTGCTGCTTACAATGCAGGAGCAGGTAGAATTGATAAAGGTAAAATCCCTAATCGCCGTTATGTTAATAAAGTATTACACGCTTATCGTAAATTTTCTTCTAGCAAAGCAGCTAGCAATTACACGGTAAAGAAAAAATTACCTAATACGCAAAAAACTTTAAAACCTATAACTCAGTATAATAGCTATAAAGTTAAATCGGGTGATACTGTTTACGAGGTCATGCGAAAGACGGGAATACCTGTTAAACGAATTATTGCACTAAATAGCTTACGTCCCCCTTACCAACTAAAAGTAGGTCAACATTTACAATTAAAAGGTCAACCAACGACTCAATCTTCAATAACTAAAGCTAAACATCCTGTTGCTGATGTTTACATTGTTGAGTCAAACGACACATTATACAGTATTATGCGTCAAACAGGTGTACCGATTGAAAAAATTGTTCGCTTAAATCAGATACCCGTGCCTTATTCAATTTCTAAGGGACAAGAAATTCGCTTACGATAAATCGTGATATACGTTGCTGTATTCCTATGCAGCAACGTAATCCCCTTCTGATAAAATTCTATTCTCAAACCAGACTCTATGGTTAAATATCGCCATTATTTGATAAGGAATCTCTGATTAAGTCATAAATTTTTGTAACTACTCTGTGCAGTTTATATGTAAGCTGCACAGAGTAGTTACAAATTTTTTAAAAATATACCATTTGTAGCGGGGGGATATATCACTATCTTAACGTATTGATATTACAGTGAAAATCCCCTGCGTTACGTTGCACTTCACGCAGGCTACGGTTTATTTTTTATGATTAAATTCAAATTAGCGTAATTAGAGCTTCTTTATTCGACAGAGTAATTACATAAGAAGATACTCATGGCGTTATTACAATTAAAAAACATTGAACTCAGTTTTGGTGGTCCATTATTACTAGATCAGGTAAACCTTGTTATTGAGCCGAAAGAGCGTGTTTGCTTGATTGGTCGTAATGGGGAAGGCAAATCCACTTTGATGAAATTGATTGCAGGTGAGATTGTGGCAGATGCGGGGGAATTTATCCTGCAAAAAGGCACTGTCATTAGCCAGCTTGAGCAAGCCGTTCCACAAGATACTGAGGGTACAATTTTTGATGTCGTAGCTTCAGGCTTGGAAGAGATCGGAAATTTATTACAGCAATACCATGAACTAAGCCAACAAACAGAAAACACTGATGACGCATGGCTTAGCCAATTACAACGCATTCAGGAACAGCTTGATGCTAATGATGGTTGGCGGTTGCAGCAAAAGATTGAGCAAGTCATTAGCCGTTTATCACTGGATGCAGACGCTCTGTTCAATAGCCTATCCGGTGGAATGAAACGCCGCGTTTTGCTTGCAAAAGCTTTAGTGCAAGAGCCTGATATTTTATTATTGGATGAGCCAACAAACCACCTAGATATTGATTCTATTATCTGGCTTGAGGAGTTTCTTAAAAACTATCACGCTAG
>JALWYT010000095.1 GCA_026992705.1 Thiotrichaceae bacterium | reverse complement strand
TTTAAATTCCCTTTCAGAGAGCGTTAAAGGATACGTTAAGCATGGCTAAAAAATCAATGATTGCCCGCGAAGCCAAACGTGCTCGTGCAGTTGCAAAGTACGCTAAGAAGCGTGCTGCTCTTAAAGAGATTATTCGTAACCCTAATAGTAGTTATGATGAAGTAATGGAAGCATCTGAAAAATTGCAAAAACTACCTCGTGATAGTAGTCCTGTTCGTAAGCGTAATCGTTGCCGAGTGACAGGTCGTCCGCATGGAGTTTATAGCAAGTTTGGTCTATGTCGGAATAAACTGCGTGAACACGCTATGCAAGGCGAAGTTCCTGGTTTATCAAAAGCTAGCTGGTAATTGAGGAGAATAGTCATGAGTATGAGTGATCCAGTTGCTGATATGTTAACACGCATCCGAAACGGACAGCATGCTAATAAGGTAAGTGTCTCTTTTCCTGCATCCAAGCAAAAAACAGCGATTTTAGATGTTTTAGTCGATGAAGGATATATTGAAAGTTACGATATTGATCCAGCTGATGGTAAGCCAGTCACAACAGTTAAATTAAAATACTTTAATGGTGCACCCGTTATTGCAAAGATCAAGCGAGTTAGTCGCCCTGGTCTTCGTGTTTTCAAAGGAAAAGATGAATTACCAAGGGTACTTAACGGAATGGGAGTTGCAATTATTTCAACTTCTAATGGTGTGATGAGTGACCGTGCCGCACGAGCTGCTGGGCAGGGTGGTGAAGTTATCTGCACAGTTGAATAATCAGGTTTACGATTATGTCTAGAATTGCAAAAAATCCAGTCCAACTACCTTCTGGCGTAGAAGTTAAATTGGATGGTCAAAATATAAATATTAAAGGCGGAAAAGGTGCTTTTGATTATGTTATTCATTCTTCTGTAGAAGTTCAGCAAGAAGAAAATACGATTACTTTTAGACCTAAAAATGAAAGTGATCGCTCAGGTTGGGCAATGGCTGGTACAATGCGTGCGGTTACAGCAAACATGGTAACAGGTGTATCAGAAGGTTTTGAAAAGAAACTGGAATTAGTTGGTGTGGGTTATCGTGCTAAAGCTGAAGGCAATAACCTTAATTTAACACTCGGCTTTTCTCACCCTGTTGTTCATCAATTACCTGATGGCGTAACAGCAGAGACACCAAGCCAAACAGAAATTATTATTCGAGGCATTGATAAGCAAAAAGTAGGTCAAACTGCTGCTGAAATTCGTGCTTACCGTCCACCAGAGCCATATAAAGGCAAAGGTGTCAAATATGCAGATGAGCATATTATTCGTAAAGAAGCTAAGAAGAAGTAGGTTAATTAGATGGATAAGAAAGCAAGCCGAATTCGTCGTGGTAAACGTTTACGCCATAAATTGCGTGAACTTCGTGCGACACGCCTATGTGTATTTCGTTCGTCACAGCATATTTATGCACAAATTATCGCACCAGAAGGCGATAAGGTCATAACCGCTGCTTCAACAGTAGAAAAGGATATGCGTGCAAAGCTTGAGTCAACTGGAAATATTGAAGCAGCAAAAGCCGTTGGTGCTTTAATTGCAGAACGTGCAAAGGAAAAAGGTATTGAATCAGTATCATTTGATCGTTCTGGTTTTAAATATCATGGTCGCGTAAAAGCGTTAGCAGAGGCAGCTCGTGAAGCTGGATTACAATTTTAGAGGTTTACTGGAATGGCTGATAACAAAGAAACTGCTACAGATGGATTACAAGAAAAGCTTGTTCATGTGAATCGTGTTGCTAAAGTTGTAAAAGGTGGTCGCGTTTTTGGCTTTACTGCACTAACCGTGGTTGGTGACGGAAACGGAAAAGTCGGCTTTGGTTATGGAAAAGCTCGCGAAGTACCCATTGCAATCCAAAAAGCAATGGATAAAGCTCGTAAAAATATGGTTACTGTTCCATTAGTCAATGGAACACTACAGCATGAAATCACTTCACGCTTTTCAGGTGCACAAGTATTTATGAAACCTGCATCAGAAGGTACGGGTATCATCGCTGGTGGTGCAATGCGTGCAGTATTTGAAGTGGTTGGTGTTCACAACGTATTAGCAAAAAGCCAAGGCTCGCGTAACCCTGGTAACTTAGTACGTGCAACAATTAAAGGTTTAGCAGAAATGGCATCTCCAGAGTTGATGGCTGCTAAGCGTGGTAAAACGGTAGAAGAGATTAAAGGTTAAGTCTCATGGCTTCAAATAAAACACTCAAATTGACCTTAGTGCGTAGCATGAATGGACGCTTGAAGTCTCATAAAGCATGTGCTCGTGGTTTGGGTATTCGCAAAATGCATAACCCTGTCACGGTGCTTGATACACCTGAAAATCGTGGCATGATTAATAAAATTTCTTACATGTTAAATGTAGAGGAAGTATAAAATGAGACTAAATACAATTGCACCAGATGAAGGTAGTCGCAAAAACCGCAAACGTGTTGGTCGTGGCATTGGCTCTGGTTTAGGAAAAACCTGTGGGCGTGGTCATAAAGGACAGAAGTCTCGCTCTGGTGGTTACCACAAAGTGGGTTTTGAAGGTGGACAAATGCCTTTGCAACGCCGCTTGCCTAAAATTGGTTTTACTTCACGCAGTAAGCAGTATGTTGCTCAGATTCGTTTAAATGAATTAGCTAAGATTGATGCTGATGTTATTGATCTAGCAGCACTTAAGGTTGCTAATGTTGTTAGTAAAAAAATTACAGTTGCTAAAGTTTTTTTGTCTGGTGAAATTAATAAAGCCGTTACTTTGAAAGGTATTAAAGTAACAAAAGGAGCAAAAATAGCAATAGAGAGTGCTGGAGGCACAATCGAGGAATAATAAAAAGTGGCTAATAATAATCCTACGATGGGGATCGGCAATTTTAGTGAAATAAAGCAAAGAATTCTTTTTGTTTTTTTTGCATTGATTGTTTATAGAATAGGTACCTATGTTCCTATTCCAGGTGTAAATCCAGAAGCAATGGCTCGCTTCTTTGATGATAATAGTGGAACCATATTGGGTGTTTTTAATATGTTCTCTGGTGGTGCACTTGAGCGATTGTCAGTGTTTGCTTTAGGTATTATGCCCTATATATCGGCTTCGATTATTATGCAATTAATGACGACCGTCGTACCTGCTCTTGAGCAGTTAAAAAAAGAGGGTGAAGCAGGTCGTCGTAAGATAACACAATATACACGCTATGGTACAGTTGCTTTAGCTTTGTTCCAAAGTATTGGTGTTGCTATTGCTCTCGGTGGTCAAGATGTTGGTAATGGGCAAACCATTGCGTTGTATCCAGGCATTGGCTTTGTTATTACAACTGTTGTAACACTGGTTACTGGTACGTTGTTCCTTATGTGGTTAGGTGAGCAAATAACGGAACGTGGTATTGGCAATGGCATCTCTATTATTATTTTTGCGGGTATTGTTGCTGGTTTACCTAGTGCCATTGGTAAGACGCTAGAATTAGCTAATACTGGTGAATTATCGCCTGCAAAAGTTATCATTCTGCTGTTTTTGGCTGTTGCTGTAACAGCATTTGTTATTTTTGTAGAGCGTGGACAACGCCGTATTACAATAAACTATGCAAGTCGTCAGCAAGGACGACGTATGATGCAAGGGCAATCTAGCTTTTTGCCTTTAAAGTTGAATATGGCAGGAGTTATACCACCAATCTTTGCATCAAGTATTATTTTATTCCCTTCAACAATGGGACGTTGGTTTACTGGTGATAATATGGAATGGTTACAAAATTTCTTTACCATGTTACAGCCAGGTCAACCCCTATATGTTCTATTGTACGCTTTGGCAATTGTGTTTTTTTGTTTCTTTTATACAGCATTGGTTTTTAATTCTCGTGAAACAGCTGATAATTTAAAGAAATCTGGTGCGTTTATCCCTGGTATTCGCCCTGGTAAACAAACAACTAAATTTATTGATGGTGTAATGACTCGCTTAACAGCAGTTGGTGCAATATACATTACATTAGTTTGCTTGTTACCTGAGTTTTTAATTTTAGGTTGGAATGTTCCATTTTATTTTGGTGGGACATCCTTACTCATTATTGTTGTTGTTGTTATGGACTTCTTGGCACAAATGCAGTCGCATATGATGTCACATCAGTATGAAGGTTTGATGAAAAAATCAAACTTTAAGTCGTCTGGTAAAAAAAGAAAGTAACAATATGATTTCATATTTTATGAGGTATTAGCATGAAGGTTCGTGCTTCTGTAAAAAAAATGTGTCGGGATTGTCGGATTGTCAAACGAAAGGGCGTAGTTCGTGTAATTTGTAAAGATCCACGACATAAGCAACGTCAAGGTTAATTGTCTGCTTATTAAATAGTAAATATATTTTTTTGAATAGAAACCTCCATAATGGAGGTTTTCTTAGTTGACTTTATAGGAACGAGTGGGCTATGATTCCCCACCTTTTTTCCGATAGACTGGAGAGATTTGATGGCTCGTATTGCGGGTATTAACCTTCCTGTTCATAAGCATGTTGTTATTGGTTTGACAGCAATTTATGGCATAGGACGCTCACGATCTTCTGATATATGTGCAGCAGCTGGTGTTGCTCCTGAAACAAAGATTCGTGACTTAACAGAAGATGAAGTTGAACGTATTCGTAAAGAAGTTTCTCAATTTGTAGTAGAAGGTGATTTACGTCGAGAAGTTTCCATGAATATTAAACGACTGATGGATCTCGGTTGTTATCGGGGTATGCGTCATCGTCGTGGGCTTCCATTGCGTGGTCAAAGAACAAAAACGAATGCGAGAACCCGAAAAGGTCCGCGTCGTCCAATCCGTTAACTTAAGGTTTTATTGAAATGGCAAGACCTCAAAATAAATCACGTAAGAAAGTTAAAAAGCACGTTACAGATGGTATTGCACATGTACATGCTTCTTTCAATAATACAATAGTCACAATAACCGATCGTCAAGGTAATGCTTTAACTTGGGCAACAGCAGGTGGTTCAGGTTTTCGAGGTTCTCGAAAAAGTACTCCATTTGCTGCACAGGTAGCAGCTGAGCGAGCAGGCAATGTGGCAAAAGAAATGGGCATGAAGAATCTTGATGTTAAAGTCAAAGGTCCTGGTCCTGGTCGTGAGTCTTCGATTCGTTCTTTGAATAATCTAGGATTCAAGATTACCAATATAATTGATGTGACTCCTATTCCTCATAATGGTTGTCGTCCTCCTAAAAAGCGTCGTGTGTAAGGTATTTAGATTATGGCAAGATATATTGGTCCAACCTGTAAACTAAGTAGACGTGAAGGTACTGATCTTTTTCTGAAAAGTCGTGGAAATGCAATTGAGAAGAAATGTAAGCTTGAAAAACGTCCAGGGCAACATGGTGATGTACGTGTTCGAATTTCTGATTATGGTTTACAATTACGTGAAAAACAAAAAGTACGTCGTATCTATGGTGTACTAGAAAAGCAATTTAGTAACTATTTTAAAAAAGCAGCTTCTCAAAAAGGTTCAACAGGTGAAAACTTGTTAAAGCTCTTAGAGTGTCGCTTAGATAATGTAGTCTATCGTATGGGCTATGGTTCTACTCGTGCAGAAGCTCGTCAATTAGTAAGCCATAAAGCCATTACTGTTAATAGCTCTGTAGTAAATATTCCTTCATATCAAGTGAAGGCAGGCGATGTTGTTGCAGTTCGTGAACGGGCAAAAAAACAAGTACGTATTCAAGATGCTATTTCTGTTGCTGAGCAACTTGGTTTTCCTGAGTGGATAGATGTTGATGTAAAAACACTTGAAGGAACATTTAAAGCAGTACCTGATCGTGATGAATTGTCTGCTGAAATTAATGAGTCACTCATTGTGGAATTATACTCTAAATAAATGAACAAGAATTAGCTAAATTTGTTTGGCTAATTTTTATTTGAAAGTTGAGAAAAATATGACATCTAAAGGAACAGATTTATTAAAACCTCGCAATATTCAGGTTGATGATCTGGGTAATCATACTTCAAAAATCATTCTTGAGCCTTTAGAGCGTGGTTTTGGTCATACATTAGGTAATGCTTTTCGTAGAATATTATTATCTTCAATTCCTGGTTTTGCTGTTACTGAAGTTAAAATTGAAGGTGTTGAACATGAGTATGGTGTAGTTGAAGGTGTCCAAGAGGATGTAGTTGAAATTCTATTGAATTTAAAATCAATGGCTGTAACACTGCATTCTAAAGATGAGGCAAGCTTGTCAGTTAGTAAAAAGGGACCTTGTGTTGTAACAGCGGGTGATATTGATTTAGGGCATGATGCTGAAGTAGTTGATCCTGACCATGTAATTGCAACCTTGACTAAAGATGTTTCTTTTAACATGACCTTAAAGGTAGAGAAAGGTCGTGGATATCAACCTGCTCCTTTACGTCGAGGGATTGATGCCCCTGAATTGCCATTAGGTACTTTAGTGCTTGATGCAAGCTTTAGTCCAATTGTTCGTGTTGCTTATAATGTTGATACAGCTCGCTATGAGCAGCATACTGATATGGATAAGCTTATTATTGAGTTACAGACAGATGGTTCAGTTGATCCAAAAGATGCCATTAGTGAAGCCGCTCAAATTTTATATGAGCAATTAACAGTCTTCTTTGACTTAACAGTTGAAGAAAAAGTTGAAGATGATAAAGATGATGAGCCTGCAATTGACCCTGTATTATTACGCCCTGTTGATGATTTAGAATTAACCGTTCGTTCTGCTAACTGCTTGAAAGCAGAAAGTTTGTACTACATTGGTGATCTTGTACAGCGTACGGAAACAGAGTTATTAAAGACACCCAATCTTGGTAAGAAGTCTTTAACAGAGATTAAAGATGTTCTAGGGCAGTTTGGTTTAACATTAGGAACAACATTAGAAAATTGGCCACCAGCATCTCTTGATGATCAAGACTAAAGCTGGTTTAAGAGGATATAAGAAATGCGTCATCATCATAGCGGTCGTAAATTTAATCGTAATAGTGCTAATCGTAAAGCTATGCTACGAAGCTTGGCGAATGCTATTATTAAACATGAAGCGATTAAAACTACCTTGCCAAAAGCTAAAGAATTGCGTCGTGTAGTAGAGCCATTAATTACACGATCAAAAACAGACAGTGTACACAATCGCCGTATCGTTTTCTCACGTTTGCGAGATAAAGAAAGCGTTGGTAAATTATTCTCGGACTTAGGTATCCACTTTGCAGATCGTCCAGGCGGATATCTACGTATTATTAAATGTGGCTTCCGTGCTGGTGATAAAGCACCTATGGCGTATGTAGAGCTAGTAGGTCGTGTATCAGATGCGGAAGATGCTAAAAGCTAAATAATTTATTTAGAGAAATCTCTATTAATAAACAAGCCGAGTTTTTACTCGGCTTGTTTAGTTTATAGAGTCTATAGCGATATTTAAGTGTATTCATGAATTTAAATGGATAACTC
>JALWYT010000094.1 GCA_026992705.1 Thiotrichaceae bacterium | reverse complement strand
TTATTAGAGGTGTTGCAAAATAAAACCAATCAGTTTCCATTGTCTGAACCTTGATTACAAAGGATTATAAGGATTGTAAGGATTGTTTAATAAATCAGTTTTAACCCAATCCTGTAAATCCTTTAAATCCTTTAAAATCAAGGTTCAGACAATGGGTGCAAATTATTTGGCAACAACTATATTAATTTTAATGTTAAATCAAGGATTAAATATATGGCTATTCTTATAGGTGCAGATCGTTTAGGTAATATTGAAAAGTTATTGAAAGCACGAGGTTTTTCAAAGTTAAAACATATTAGTGGCCGTCACTCTAAAGCTCAAGGAGGAATGGTTGTTGGGATGTCTAATGCCACATTAATGATTTTATTTACTGATTTTGTTGGTCATAATGTTATGCACAATTTTAGAAAACAGGCTAAGGCGCAAAAAATTCCATTTATTGCTTGTAGACGTAGTGTTAGTGATGTAGCTCGTAGTTTAGAGAAATTTGGATTTGCTTAATACTTAATTTTCAACCCTCGTTGTTATCGTCCCCATGCTCCAGCATCACTGCCATTAAGTTAAGCTATGAAAAGAGTACAACGAATGTAAGACAACGAATAAAACCTTTGATAAATCATGAACTAAATGATTTGGTTTTGATTCGTTGTTTTCCATTCGTTGTACTCCATCCTTTCACCCTCGTTCCCACGCTGGACCCAAAATATCTAATTTTTCGACCTTTAATTGTAAAAACAGCTCGTTGTTTAGTTATATCCTGATTTTTTTAGGTAAAAATGACTGAGTTTTTGGCTGGTTCATCCTCAATATATACTCCAAAAGATCACAAACTAAACTTTTTTGTCATTTAGCTCCGCTTACTTAGCTACGCTTACTTCGTTTCGTTTCGTTGCGACGACAGGATAAATCTTTACTGGCTTTCAGATTGATCCTGTAGATAATAAATTGTTTTTATTAAATATTATATAAAACATCACTTGTAAATGCGTAACTCCTAGAGTAATTTATTTTCATTATTTACTGAGTATATGGCATGATTATTGGTATAGGTTGATTACCATGTTTACGATAAATAAGAAAATCGCTATCAAAAGTTAATACAGCACTGTTAGGGTATAGTTCAGCCATTCGCACTAAACAAGCATCGGCGAAAGACATCGGCACATTCGCATATTTTACCATCATAGACTTAACCAATTGTATATTATCTGTTTTTAAGTTGAATGATACTGTCATAAAACCAGTATCAAGTATCACTAATCGATTCATAATCCATAACCCTCCATGTAAACATTGTTAATTGAAAGGTCTTCTGGCGCATCTTTTATACATCCAACTAAGTTATGAGCTAAGGCTAACTCTAAACATGAAACTGGTTTTTCTGTGCCATTATTATGATTTGTGGCCTCCAGCATAATTTTTTGGAACGTTGCCATAATGTCATTAAGATTCGCCGTGTCAGGTAATATTGAAATCGCGTTCATGGCTTGTTGCTTGAGTGTTTCCATAATAAAGTTTTCCTCATTAGTTACTATCTGTTTCAATATAAGCTTTTTTTCTCGTTCCCACGCTCCAGCCCATTCTTTTATACATAAGTAAGTAGCCGTGCAAGAATAATCTGATATATAAGCTACGCTTACTTCGCTTGGAGTCCAAAGCTTTAGCTTTGGATGGTCTCGCCCAAAGCTAAAGCTTTGGACTCCAATTATTATAGCGTTGCCCGATTTAGTTAAGCACATTTACGCTCCAAACCTGTCAGGTTTAATTTCCGTTGGGGTTTCAAAGACCTCCGAGGTTTTCAAAACCTCGGAGGTCTGATTTTCAGGCTTAACTTTTAACGCTATATCTTTTTCACCATTGCATTATTCAGACTCTCACTGATACCATATATAACAATTAATTACCAAGTCGCACACACATAAGTTCATTATTTCTAAGGAGCAATAATTTTATGCTTGCAATATTAAAAATGATTGTATTTATACTGAGTTGTGGTATTTTTGCCAACTCTATGAAAAAACATCAAATTCTAGTAATTATCATTGGAATAATAACTATTTTTGGCACAGTTTATTTAGGCAAAGATATCTGTGAAGATTTGGGCTATTGTAAAGAGGAAACCTTTGCATCCTTCTTGTCATCATTTGTTTCATCTA
>JALWYT010000093.1 GCA_026992705.1 Thiotrichaceae bacterium | reverse complement strand
CAATCAGCCTGATGCTTGTATTGATTGCTCCTCATATCTAACTATCTGCAAAGCTAAATGCTGTAAATTAATGTTTGCCTTAACAGAAAAAGAAGCAGAAGCAGGCAAAATTAAATACAATCAAGATAAGCCTTTCTTTATTGCCCGTGATAAAGAAGATGGTTACTGTCCACATTTAGATCGCCAAACCTATCAATGCGAAGTCTGGCATGATCGCCCTATTCGCTGCCGAGCCTATTCTTGTGAAGAAGACAGCTTTATTTGGTCGAATGGATTTGGGGTTGATGAAAATTAATGTTGCAACCTCCTACTCACGGCGGCAATCTCCGCCAAGCTGCTCAGCAATATCAAATTCCTTTTGAAAACTGGATTGATCTGTCCACTGGCATTAATCCTCATGCGTGGAAAATCCCTAAAATTCCTGATTACGTTTGGCAACGCTTGCCTGAAGAGCAGGATGGCTTACTTGAGGCGGCACAGCAATATTATGCTACAGATACAATTCTCGCCGTTGCAGGCTCACAAGCAGCCATTCAAACATTACCTGCCTGCCGCGAACCATCGCGTGTTGGCATTATTTCCCCTGCTTATGCGGAATATGCTTATTGGTGGCAGCAAATGGGGCATGAGGTTATTGCAATTCCCCGCCAACATATTGAACGCTATCTGCCTGATTTAGATGTACTCATTGTTATTAACCCCAACAACCCCGATGCCTTTTGTTATTCCTGCGAAACATTGTTGCAATGGCATCAACAACTCTCTGCAAGAGGCGGTTGGCTAATTGTCGATGAGGCGTTTATGGATAGCACACCTGAAAACAGCCTTATTCCTTATGTCAATCAGACAAGCAAGCTCATTATATTACGCTCCTTAGGTAAATTTTTTGGTCTAGCAGGCATACGCTTAGGCTTTGTTATCAGCCATCCCGCCTTACTCGAACAAATCCAACAAAAACTTGGCTCATGGGCAACTTCACACCCCGCTCGATGGATTGGAAAACACGCCTTATGTGATCAAACTTGGCAAAACAAAACACGACAGAAACTTAAACAATCTGCTAGGCAACTACAGCAACTTGTCTCTTGTTTAGACAATCACAACGTCACCGCGACCTCATTATTTGCTTATCTACCTTTTGAATATGCTCAAGCTTTACAAGATTATTTAGCTAAACAAAGCATCTGGATACGCATTTTTGAACAACCGCAAGCCATTCGGATTGGACTACCTCGAAGCCAAAAAGAATACGATTTACTAGGAAGCTTGCTAGAGCGGTTTTCTGCATAGATAATGCAGGGTTTATTGTAACTATCATAATTTATGCAGAAGGCAGTAAGTGATTGATTATTTGGGCTTAGGTAGCAGGAAAGCTGCCTCAGAGCTTACAGGGATGTATTTACAGCGTCCCGAATAATTAATCACTTACTGCCTACACAACCACTACAAACAAACGAAATAAACCATGAGCAAACAACGCAAAGCCGTTTCATTAATTTCTGGCGGACTCGATTCCATGCTAGCAACCAAAGTCATTCTTGACCAAGGTATTCATGTTGAAGGGATTAATTTCTACACAGGTTTCTGCGTAGAAGGGCATACCCAAGCCATCCGCAAAAAAGACAAAAAGAAGCCCAAACGCAATAACTCACTATGGGTTGCTGAACAACTAGGCATTAAACTGCATATTGTTGATATTGTTGAAGAATATAAAGATATTGTTATCAACCCCAAACACGGCTACGGAGCCAATCTAAACCCTTGTTTAGACTGCAAAATCTTTATGGTCAAAAAAGCTCATGAATGGATCAAAAAACATGATTTTGATTTTATTATCACGGGCGAAGTCATCGGGCAGCGTCCAATGTCGCAACGCCTTGACACCATGCCAGTTATCTCAGAAGAATCAGGAGCCGACGATTTATTGCTTCGCCCCATGTGTGCAAAAAATCTCCCCATGACAAAGCCAGAGCGTGAAGGCTGGGTGGATAGAGAAAAACTATTCGACTTCAGCGGCAGAACCCGCAAGCCACAAATAGCACTCGCCAATCAATTAGGCATCAAAGAATACTCCCAACCCGCAGGTGGCTGCTGCTTTCTCACCGACCCTAATTACTCCGACAAACTCAAAGACCTATGGACAAACCGAGGCGATAAATATTACGAGCTTGACGATAT